>JAFTYN010000143.1 GCA_017461465.1 Bacilli bacterium | reverse complement strand
GCTTTTTAATCCTTTGTGTTTTATTATTCTAATTTTATATATACTTTTGATTTTTTTAACTTTTTTATATTCATTTAGATTAATATCTACTAAAATTTCATCTTTACCAATTTTTCTTAAATTTTCTATATAAATTTTGTTATCTAATAATCTTTTAATAAATCTTTCTATTTTTCTACCACTTACTCTTACGGTTACTTTATTTATCAATTCTTTTCCTTATTTCTATATTATTTATATTACCTGTAATTAATAATTCATCTTTTTCTAATTTAGAAATTACTAAATTTTCACCATATATTATCATCATTCCATTATTATATTTAATATCTATTTCTTCAAAATTAAATAATGGTATACTCTCATAATTAGTTATTTCTAAATTGTTATTTTGATAACAAAATCTAAAATTTTTTTCAAAAATTATGCTTTTAAAATTTATAATATGATTCATATTACCACCATTATAATTTTATTCAGTAGATATAAAAAAAGAAGAGTTAATCTCTTCTTTTTATTTTTACATTATCATTAAGCTTCTTACTAACAATGTCTTTGTACTTCTTTAATTTTTCTAATTCTTTAATCTTATTAGATAAACTACTTCTATATTCAAAATCACCATATGCGATTATAGATAACGCAGATATTTTGTTATTTAATTCTTCTTCTTTTTCTTCGATTACTCTTTTTATTTCTGCTGTTGCCATCGATGTTGAATAACTATTTATTAAATCTGTAAATTCTACTAATGAGTAAGATTTAATTTTGCGATATATCATTTCATCAAATAATTTATCTATTTCTTCTTCAGTCAGAGAATTAACATAATAACTTATATCCATGTTAAATGCTCTTTCAGTTTTAATTCTTTTTTCTAATCCTGCTTTAAAACGCATTTTTTCAATAATTAATTCTGGTATTTCTTTTCTTTTTCCTGTTTTCTTTTCATACTCATAACTTAGCATCGGAATAGCTTTAATGTAATCCGGATTTTCTTGCAACAATTTATCAAATAAATCATCATTCAAATCATATAATTCATTATATCTTCTTAAAGTTACTTCTGATAATTTTTCACTTAACTTTTCTTTATAATAATCTTTATGTTTAATATCTAGTTTTTCTAAATCATCAATCAATTCTTGGCACGCTTTTTCAGTTGCAGATATTTCTACTTCAAAATGATCATGGTTAGTACTATAAACCCCAGGAGCTTTAAGTAATATTAATCTAGTCTTTGCCATTTTATATAATGATTGAGTTAAAAATGGTTGAACGTTAGTAATTAAATTTTCATCTTTAGCATGCATAAATTCATGATATATAACTTGAAGTAACTGAATGTTAAAAGTTAAATCTAGTGACAATAATTTTGCTAATGATAAAGTTGTAGTATTTATATTAATTGTACTTTCTAAATTATAACTTCCTGCAGTTTGTAAGTACTCCATAGTTCTTACTAAAGTTACTTTTTTACCTTTATTCTTTAATTCTGTCATGTACTCAACTAATCCGACTGGATTACTTTTAATTGTAATATTATGTTCAGCTGCTTTCTTTTTTAGTAAACAGTCACAGAATAATTTAAATTCCAATTCTTTAAGTGGTTTTATAAGTTTTGAAATTAATCCAGGACATATATTTCTATTAATTTTATACTTAATAAAACTATCCATCCAAGATTTTTCAAAAAAGTTATTGTAAGAAGTATATTTTATATTAGTAATTAGATATTCTATTATTTCATCTTTACTTAAATTACGTAAAAATTCTAAATACCTTTTATAACTCATCTTAGTATATTTCTTACTTAATTTCTCATATAATTCTTTATTTGTCGCAGATTTGACCACAAAAGGTTGCATTAAAATTTCATCTAAACTTAAATCTTGTGTTAAAACTAGGCTTTCTATTTCTTCTTCTAGACTATTTGTCGGGAGCCCTTCTCCATCATCTTCAAGTTTATTAAGTCTATTATTTAATTTACTATATAATTTTTCTATTGTTTTCATATTTTCACCCAAAATCCGCCATATATTATAGCATTAATAATAAAATAGTCAAATTAAAAGAGGATATAACTATCCTCTTAATTTTGCATTCATTTTTGTTTCTACATCATTAATTATTTTATTAAATACTTGCATTACTTCTTCATCATTTAATGTTCTTGTTGGATCTGCAAATGTAAGTGAGAATGCTATTGATTTTTCATCTTCTTTTACATTTTCTCCTACATAAACATCAAATACATCAATATCTGTAAGAAGTCTACCACCTGATTTTTTAATTTGCGTCATTAATTCACCAACAGTTACTTCTTTCTTAACTACAAATGCTAAGTCTTTATTTATTTCAGGATATTTTGATGGTTCTTTATGTTTAATTGGTTTAACATTTTTAGATGTCAATTTATTTAAACTAAATTCTGCAACAAAGATATCATCTTTTTTAACATTCGGATGTACTCTTCCTAAGAAACCAATTGGTTCTCTATCAAGTAAAATTTCAGCACTCATACCTGGATGCATACTATTAATTTCATTTACTACAAAGCTATATCTATTTTTAAATCCTAAATAATCTAAAATGTTTTCTACTATACCTTTTAGTAAATAGAAATCAACTTTTACTTTTACACCACTCCAATTATTTACTAAATAATTACCTCTCATAGCAATAGCAATCTTAGTATCTTCATCCATTTCATTATAATAAACATTTGCAATTTCATAAATACAAATATCTTTAACATTACGTGCTTTATTATAATCTACTACTTTTAATAAAGATGGAAGAATAGATTGTCTTATTATTACTTTATCACTACTCATTGGATTTGGCAGTTTTATTAAATTTCCTCTATTATAATCAAATAATTTATTTTCTTCTTCACTTATAAGAGTATAAGTTCTAGTTTCATTTAAACCTAGACTTCTTAATCTTTTTGAAACAAGTTTTCTAAAAGCAACATTTCCTACATATTTACCTGGTTTAGTAGGTCCGATTGGTAATTTACTTTCAATATTATCATATCCATAAAGTCTACCTATTTCTTCAACTAAGTCTGCACTATTAGCTTCTACATCTAGTCTTCTATTTGGAATTGTTACTAGATAAGAATTTCCTGTCTTTTCATAACTAAATCCTAAATTATTTAAAGAATTTTCCATATCTTTAGTAGTTAATTCCATACCAAGTAAGTTATTCACATCATCTAAAGTTACTGTTGCTTCTTTTACTACTTTTTTAACATTATCTACTGTGATTGTATCACTTAATACTTTACCATCAGCATATTTTTCAAGTAAATGACAAGCTCTTTCAAGTGCTAAAGAAGTATACTCATAATTTAAACCTCTTTCATATCTAAGTGATGCTTCACTTCTTAAATCTAATCCAATTGATGTATATCTAATATTAAATGGATTAAATATAGCAGCTTCTATTAAAATATTTTTAGTATTATTATCTACTTCAGTATTTGCTCCACCCATTACACCAGCGATACAAACTGTTTTTTCACCATCCGTAATTACAACATCTTTTTCATTTAATGTTCTTTCTTTGCCATCAAGAGTTATTGTCTTTTCATTTTCATGAGCCATTCTTACAACAATTTTATCTCCTAATTTATCTTTATCAAAGAAATGAAGTGGTTGACCATATTCAAGCATTACATAGTTAGAAATATCTACAACATTATTTATAGGTCTCATACCTGCTGCTACTAAACGTTGTTTAATAAAATCTGGTGATTCTTTAATAACAACATCTTTTACTAATTTAGCATTATATAAAGTACAATTTTCAGTATCTACTTCTACTGTGAACTTACCTTTAATTGAATCTTTAATAGGATTAGTACTAACATCTGGCATAGTTACTTTTTTACCAAGTACACTAGCTACTTCATAAGCAAAACCGATATGATTAGTACAATCTATATTTCTATTTGGATTTAAATCTAAATTATAAATAGTATCATCAAGTCCTAAGTATTTAATTGGATCTTCACCAACTATAGCATCATCATTTAATTCTTCAATACCTTTACTATAAGTTTCATCTGTTTTTTCTTCTAAACCTAATTCATATAAAGCACATATCATTCCATTTGATTCTACACCACGAATTGTACTTTTCTTAATTTCAAAATCGCCAGGTAGTACTGCTCCAGGACATGCAACTATAACTTTTAATCCTTTTCTAACATTAGGTGCACCACATACTATTTGTGTAACTTTATCTCCTAAGTTAACTTTACAAACATGTAAATGATCTGAATCAGGATGCATTTCACATTCTTCAACATAACCAATAACTAAATTATCAATTTTATTTGAAATAATACCTTCAACATTAACACCTGCTTTAGTTATTTTATTTGCTAAATCTTTTAAGTCTACGCCTTCTAAATCAACATAGTCTTTTACCCAATTCATACTAATAGCCATATTATTCCACATCCTTTCTATCATAGATATTTGCACATCTTAAATCATTTGTATAGAATGTTCTACAGTCTGTTATACCATATTTAAGCATTGTTAATCTTTCAATACCAAATCCAAAAGCAAAACCAGTCCATACTTCTGGATCATATCCACAGTTTTTAAGAACATTATAGTGAACCATACCTGCTCCACCTACTGTAATCCATCCAGTTCCTTTACAAATATTGCATCCTTTACCACCACAATTAAAACAGCTAATATCAAGTTCTACTGATGGTTCTGTAAATGGATAGAATGATGGACGGAATCTTGTTTCTCTATCTTCGCCAAATAATCTTTTAGCAATAATATCAAAAGTACCTTTTAAGTTTGCTAAAGATATATTTTTATCTACTAATAATCCTTCCATTTGTGTAAATTGATGAGAATGTGTTGCATCATCATCATCACGACGATATGTCTTACCAGGACAAATAATTCTAATTGGTGTTTTTTCTTCATTTGCAAGCATTGTTCTAATTTGAACTGGTGAAGTTTGACTTCTTAAAAGTATAGTTTCATCAGTTATATAGAATGTATCTTGAGCATCTCTAGCAGGATGACCCTTAGGTAAATTTAGAAGTTCAAAGTTATATAAATCTTTTTCAACTTCAGGTCCTTCTACTACATCATATCCCATAGACATTAATAATTCTTCTAAATCTTCAATTACCTTTTCAAGAATATTAGGTGCACCTACAGTAACTTTTGTGCTAGGCAGACTAATATCTATTTTTTCATTAGCAAGTTTTTCATTTAATTCTTTTGTTTCTATTTCATTTTTCTTAGAATCAATTAATTCATTAGCAGTCATCTTAACTTTGTTAAGTTCTGCCCCAAAAGTCTTTTTTTCTTCTACTGGTAATTCTGCTATTTTTGATGAAAGCATACTAATACTACCTTTTTTTCCAAGATACTCAACTCTTAAATCATTTAGTTCATTCATACTAGAAACATTTACTATTTTACTTTGTAATTCTTCTAATATTTTTTCTAAATCTTTCATACTATTCCTCCTTAAATAAAAAAATCACATCCTAGATAAGGACGTGATTAAATGACGTGGTACCACCTTAATTCATTAACTAATAATAGTTAATCTTAAAGACTATAACGCATCACCGTCATAAATTTTCTTTTATAAAGCTCCAAGACGAATTCATAAATGGTTATTGCTTGTTTTCACCAACCACAAGTTCTCTACTAATAACTTAATTTATTACTACTTCTCTTCACAGCTGTAAACGTTTATATTATAGCACAAAATAAATTTTTTGTTAATATTTTTGCTTTTTTATAAAATAAAAAGACAAAATGCCTTTTTATTTTAATTTACTAAATCTTTCTTTAATTCTTTCTACTCCTAAAATTGCCATTATTTCATGTAAATCTGGAGTCATTGATTTAGATGTAAGAGCTACACGAATAACCATTGAAACATCTGCAACATTACCTTTGAATGCTTCTGGATTTTTCTTATAAGCTTTCATATCAGATGCATACCCTAGTTCATCACATAATTCTTTCATTTTTCCAAACCAAACTGAATTATCATCTTTTGGATCATAATATTTTTCCATATATAAATCAAGAATTTTGTTAATTTCTTCTTTATCTGTTATATTTTTAAATTCATAGTTTAATTCAGCTGAATTAAATAGTTCATCATACATATACCAGAATTCTTTTTTAACATCTCCATAACAACCTAAATCCTTACGAGGTTTTGGTGTTTCTCTTTCAATGTTAAGCATATCAATTGAGTATTTTTTATCTTTTGTAAATAAATTATAGAAATCTTTATCATATTCTTCATAATATTTAGCACATCTATCATAAAGTTCTTCTGCTTTTAATGAGCTTATGAATGTTTTAGATAAGTTAGTAAGTTTATCTAAATCAAATAATGCCCCACTATTATTCATTTTATCAAAAGTAAATTTAAAATCTTCAATTTCTTTATCTTTATTTTGTAAATACCACTCTTCAAAGTTACTATTAGTTACTGTTGCTAAATAAAGCATAACTGCTTCTTTAGGAACACCAAGTTCATGATAATAACTCATAGCACATTCTGGATCTTTTCTCTTTGAAAGTTTTCTTACCCCACCATTATCATTTTTCATAAGTGGTGAAATATGACAATATTTAGGTGGTTCAAAACCAAACATTTCAAATAATTGAACATGAAGTGGAAGTGATGGTAACCATTCATCTCCTCTTATTACATGAGTAGTCCTCATTAAATGATCATCTACTAGATGAGCAAAATGATATGTTGGAAGGCCATCACCTTTCATAATAACTATATCAATATCGTTTTCTGGCATTTCAATTTGACCACGAATAATATCATTAAATCTAATTTTATTTTCAAAGTTACCTGGTGATTTTAATCTTATAACATATTTTTCACCATTTTCAATTCTTTCAATTGCTTCTTCTGGTGCTAAATATCTACATTTTGCACTTTTACCATAGTAACCTATGCGCATTTTTTTCTTAGTTTGATATTCTCTTAATTCTGCCATTTCTTCTTCAGAACAGAAGCAAGGATAAGCTTTACCTTCCATAATCAAATGCTTAATAAAAGCTTTGTAAATATCTCCTCTTTGACTTTGAATATATGGTCCATAGTTACCTGACTCATTATTTTCGTCAGTTGGCCCTTCATCAAATGTAACATCAAATTCTTTTAATCCATTAATGATAGTGTTAATACCATCATCTATAGTTCTTTTGGTATCAGTATCTTCAATACGAAGATAAAATACACCTTCTGATTGTTTAGCAAATATACTTCCTGTAAAACTAGCAAGTAAAGCTCCAATATGAATAAATCCTGTAGGACTTGGTGCATATCTAGTTACGATAGCTCCATCTTTTAAATTCCTAGCAGGATATTTTTTTTCATAATCTTCTACTGTTAGTGTTATATCAGGGAATATAATATTAGCTAATCTCTTATATTCTTCCATGATTCACCTCTATATTTTTTTATGCTGCTTTTGATTTTGCATAATCAGCACTTAAAGTTTGTGCTTTAAAGTTTGCTACTACTTTTCTTGCTGCTGAAATATTAGGACAATTAGTTTCTCCAATTACTCTTGGATCATTAATTAAATTAGCCTCTATATAGTCAGCATTTTCTTCTGTAATAACTTGTTCTACTATTTTTGTTTGAATATCTCCAAAATTACTTTGCATAGATAATACTTGTTCATTTGTAGTTTCATAATCAAATTGTTCTAAAGCATGAAACATTTTTTCAGGGTCTTTAGCACTCATAGTTACTTTTCGTAATATAGTTTCACCATCATTATTAAAATACGCATTTAAAATTTCATCTACAGGGATTCCAC
Organism: Bacilli bacterium; assembly: GCA_017461465.1. Classification (GTDB taxonomy): domain Bacteria; phylum Bacillota_I; class Bacilli_A; order RF39; family UBA660; genus RGIG4266. The sequence goes on along the minus strand of JAFTYN010000143.1, from coordinate 25,763 downwards.
TTAATGCAATATTTGTAAGCGCTAAAGATTTATCACGTACTCTACTCATAATTCTCACCATCATTTCCAACTAAAAAATTAGTAATCATTTCTGTAACACCAATATTAAGTGCTTTTAACTTTCCATTTGTGTCAAAACCATAAAAATTATCTTTTGCTGTAATAATTGTAAGAATTGCAAACATCAATTCATGTTTTGCATCTACTTCTTGTAATTTTGTTTCATTTAAATATAATACATTTTCTTTAGGATTGTATTCACAAGCATCCTTTGTAATATATTTACTTCCCTTTTTAATTTTCAATCTTTTTATTCTTTCATTAAAGTTGGTTAAATCAACTTCGTTAAAAGTTCGATGAAAGACTGTAATTAATTCTTTTAAATTTTCTTTCAAAGCATCGCTGATATTTTCGTTTTCAGCAATTGCCTCAAAAGAACCCCTTAGTTCATCCATCAATATCACCATTCTCATTTTATCATACATTTCACATAATTAATACTATTTTTTATTTTTATACCGTATTAAATGTTACTTGTTTTCTATTATATAACATTTCCATTTTTTAAACAAGAAAAAGAAGTAGATTTACACTACTCCTTTACACTCTCTTCTTCTAATATAATAACCTTACTTGGGTGTAATAATTCTCCCGATTCTATTTTGAATTTATAGTTATCATAAATAATGTCTCCACTTATAACTTTTCCTTTGGCAATTACAAAGTTTACACTTGTTGGCTCTTCACCTAAATAAATTAATTTAGTATTCTTATAACTAGTTGTTTTGTCACTAAGATTTAATTCATTAACTTTTTTTACATATTTTTCAGCAGATGTATATGCATCAATAATATTTACATCGATCGCATTATTTAAATATTCATCTGGTATTTTTATGTCTCCTGATTCATTGAATTTATCATAATTTATTTCTAGATAAAATTTATCAAGTTCGTATGAAGATAAATTAGTAAATTTTATAATATTACTAAAATCAACATTTAAAGAATCTATGCATTTCGTTTTATTATTCACATATATATTTATTTTAGCACTATCTTTTATCTGATAATCTAATCCATTTAATACTTCAACATCATAATATGAACTTAAAAAATCTTTTACTCTTTCTTTGTTAAGAGTAATTACATAATGAGTTAATCCGTTTTTATTATCTATAAATTGATACGAAGAGTTTTTATTAATGAACGCTGTTATATAGTAAATAGAATTCATATCTTTCTTTTCTTCTCTATAATTATAAAAACCATTTGCTTTCTTATATATACTTAAATTTTCGCCATTAGATTTTATATAATAAACTTCGTGAGATTTATAATCATTTAAATTAACAATAGCTTTTACTTTAACTGCCGAATTAATATTATCTACTGTAATATACTTTTCTCTAGTATAATCAATTACCTCATTTTCAAATTTTCCATCTATTTTCAAATTAACAGTTGCTTCATAATTTTTGGCAACCTCTATATTAGTAGCAACTTCTTCAATTGTTGGTCTTCCACATCCTGTTACAAATATCATAATTACAAGTAATAATAAAAGTAATTTCTTCACTATAACCCTCCTACTTCTATACTTCTTATGATTTAACCATCTACTATAAATTATAACATATTAATCCAAAATAAATTACTAAAAATTACATATATTTTAGTGAGGTGTAATATGTTAAAAAAAATATTATCTATACTCTTTAAAGATTTTTCATTATTTTCTTTATCTTATTCCAATAATATCTTTCCTGAACCACTTGAAACTGATGATGAACAAAAATATATTGAGTTAATGCTAAGTGGTGATAAAGATGCTAGAAATATTTTAATAGAACATAATTTAAGGTTAGTAGCACATATAGTTAAAAAGTATGATACCAATAAAGAAGATATAGATGATTTAATTAGTATTGGAACGATTGGTCTAATTAAAGGTATTGATTCATATAAAACAAATAAGGGAATAAAGCTTACTACTTATGTAGCAAGATGTATTGAAAATGAAATATTAATGTTTTATAGGGGTGATAAAAAAAATTCTAAAAATATTAGCATAAACGAATCTATAGGTTTTGATAAAGAAGGTAATGAAATAAGTCTTTTAGATATTTTAAAAACTCCTAAACCTGATTATGCACTTGATATACATAAGAAAGATAATATTAAACTTATGAAAACTTATTTTAAATATTTAACAAAAAGAGAAAAAGAAATACTTATTAAAAGATATGGTTTAGATGACAAGGATGAACTAACACAAAAAGAAATAGCTAAAGAGCTTGGAATTTCGAGAAGTTATGTATCAAGAATAGAAAAAAGAGCTATCACTAAAATTTTAAGAGAATTTATAAAAAATAAAAAAGAAAGTTAGTCTTTCTTTTTATCTGACACAAAAATTAAAATAGAACTTATTAAGAATGCACCTGATAGACTCATATAACCACTAAAATAATTAGAATTAACAACATATTTATAAGTCAAATTTTTATAGTCATCATTTTCTTTAGATTTATAGTATGCTCCCATAAATAAAAGACCAAAAGATACTAATAAGAATATAGAGCCAACTAATACTCTCTTACTAATCTTTTTAACACTTTTACTTACTGTTTTCGATGCATCACTAAGTACATCAGCTAATATTTCACCATCTGTTATTCTTTCTTCATCTTTTTTAGTTCTTTTATCACCACATGTTGGACAGTAATTTCCAGTATATTCATTTTTACATTTATCACATATAAATTTTGGCATAAATAACTCCCTACTTTCTAAATTAATTATATACTAAATAATAAAAAAAGTATATAAACTAAATTATATACTTTTTATTAATTAACCTATATAAGTTATTCTTGCATAACCATTACCAGAATGACCTGTTTCAGTTTCGCCAGTTGGTGATGTGAAATCTTCATTACCTGGAATAGTAGTAGCTGAAGTTAAATAATATTTTGTTGGTAACAACCAATTAGCAGCATCTGTAGCGTTTCCTGATTGCCATGTACTAAAGTTTTCTTCTGTATATACCCAACCTGAACCACCGCCATTATAACCTCTATAATTCTCGTCATTATCTGTATACTCAGTAGCAGCACCACCGCCGTACCAGCCACCACCGCCGCCGCCAGAACTATATTTATAATTTAAACCACTTGAAGTTACTGCAGCTCCTTGACCGAAACTTCCTCCTGTACCTGCTTTAACTTGGTTAGCAGTGTAAGATGAACTTGGACTACCACTTGTAATACCGCCTCCAAATTTAGTAGTTTCTGATGAATCAGAAGCAGAGCCACCACCACCACCGGCAACAATTACTCGTGCATATAGTGAAGTTGAACCGATTCTAATATCAGTAGCGCCTCCGCCACCTTGACCATATGTAGATACACCAGAGTAAATTCTATTTGCTCCTGCTCCTCCACCATTATATCCACCTTCAGTTACCGTACTGCTAGTACTATTAGTACTAGGTTGTCCACCTACGTAAATATATATATCTGTAGGTTCAGTAATATTTAAAATTCCTGTAGAATATCCACCTTTTCCACCTTTATAACTACTATAAGTTCCTCCCTGTGCTCCCCATACTTCTAATTTGTATTGCCCAGGAGTTTCTGCTTTGACAACATATAAAAATTCATTAAATTCAAAATTGTTAGGTTCGTTTGTCAATAAAACAGTTTCTATTTCATCAAGACCAGGCATCAATTCTATTGGCCAACCAATTTTATTCCAATTAGCAACGAAACGTTGCTCTACTATTGTATCATTGTATTCAATGATTACATTTTCCCAAGGATATGAGGCAGTTTGTTTAAATGCATTATTTCCAATAGTCGTTACATTTACAGGAATTGTAATTTCAGACATTCTATTACCATAAAATGCTTCAGTTTTAATATTAGTAATGCGACTTCCTAAAGTAAGGTTAGTAATCAAATTATTTTTGAACATTCCTGATGCTACCACAGTTAAACCAGATGCTGATAAATCCAAAGTAGTCAACTTATTATTTTCAAAAACATTTGCACCATAGCTAACACTTGTTGAAGGTAATGTTAAATTTGTTATTTGATTATTTGCAAAAGCTTGCGTTGCTATACTAGTAACATTATTTGGAATAACTAATGTTACTAAGTCATTACTCATGAATGCGTAATTTCCTATTGTAGTAACTGTTGATGGAATAGTTAATTCTGTTAAACCATTGTAATAAAATGCATAATCACTTATAGTTCTAATGTTAGATGACCAAATTATTTCATTAGCATTAAGCCCATAAAATGCACGACCATTAATCACTTGAGCATTTGTAGGAAGAATTATTTTAGCTGTAGTCGTTTTTCCCGTTGTTCCTGTATGAAATGCATAACTTGATATTGAAGTTAAAGCCGTATTGGCAAGATTGATAGTTCTCGCACACCTATTTCCATAAAATGCATAATTTGATAGTGAACTTAAATTCGCACTATTAGCAAAATCTATATCTGAAGTAATAGGAGCATTTTGAAATGCATAACTGTTAATTGTAGTTAAAGCTGGTAGATTTGTAAAATCTACTGTTGATAAGGCTGTACAACCAGAAAATGCATATGATCCAATACTTGTTAGTGAAGTTGCACCATTAAAATTAACAGAAGTTAACTTAGTATTATTTTGAAATGCATAGTCTCCAATAGATGTTAGGCTTGCTAATACTGAAAAATCTAAAGTTGCTACATAATTAGAAGCGAAAGCATATTGTCCAATTGTTTCTAACGCAGTTAAATCTTCCCAACCTGTTATAGTTGAAATTCCTTTTGAATAAAATGCACGTTCTCCAATAGATTCTAATTTATTTAAACCTGTTAATATTAATTGTTTTCCTTCTGAACCAGAAGTATTACTAATAGAAGTTGAAAAACTTGTACTATGATTATAATAACTCATAGAATTACTTGATGTACCTGTGGAACTATTTGAAACAGAAGAACCTAAACTATAAGTTCCTTGAAATGCATATGTACCTATAGTTTCTATTTTAGGAGAAACAGATAAATCTATTACATCTCCTAAGTCATTACCACCTATAGCGTAATTTCCAATCTTAAATATTTCACTATGTAAATTTATTTTTTTAATCCCACCACCATGGTAAGCATAATCACCAATGGATTCTACTTCTGCTGGAACTGTTACTTCATCAGCGTTATTACTAGCATAACTAACTAATTCTATATATTCATGTGTAGTTCCATCTTCTAAAGTTCGAGTTTTCTTTTGGGTATAGTGAGCTCTTTCAGCTGAAAAATTATTCTTATTAAAAGCTCCACCATTTAAGGTATATGAACTTGGTAAATTGACATTAGTTAATAAATTATCATAAAAACTTAAAGTACCAATAGTTAATGACCCTTCTATATTAGAAAAATCTAATACACCCTCTATTGCATTACTATAAAATGCATAAGATTCTATTGAAGTAAGAGTATTAGGAAACTTTATAGAAGTAAGTGAACAGTGCCCAAAAGCTCCTGAACCTATTGTTTTTAATCTTTTTAATACTTCTAAATTAACTGTTGTTAGAGAATTATTGGATAAAAATGCTCTAGCATATATATCAGTTAAATTTGGCATTAAATTAAAATCTATAGATGTAAAATTATTACTTGCAAATATTTGTTGTCCTAATATAGTACCATTATATTTGACACCTGTTATTTGATTATAAGTAAATATAGATGCAGCTGATAAAGATACATTAGGAGCACCTGTTAAATCCAATACCCCTTCAATGGCATTTGAATAAAATGCTTGCTCTCCTATACTTGTTAATTTAAGATTATTTCTGAATGTTAATGTTTTTATAGCATTATCATAAAATGCTTCTTCACTAATTGTTGTTAAATTAGCATTATTGCTAAAATCTGCTTTAGTTAAGTTATTTTGAGAAAATGCAAAAGAACCAATAGTAGTTAATGAAGGAAGTTTTGTAAAATCAAAATCAGTTAGAGCATTATTATAAAATGCTGTTTTACTAATTGTTGTTAAGTTAGTTAATCCATCTAATTTAACTGAAGTAAGAGCATTGTATCCAGAAGAGTAACTAGCGGAAAAAGCTCCTTCTCCGATTGTTTTTAATTTTTTTAAAGCAGTCAAATCTAACTCTCCTGCTAATTTATTTTGATAGAAAGCTCCACTTCCTATTTCTGTTAATTTTTTATTATTTGAAAAATCAATTCCTGTTATTTTATTACTTGCAAAAATTTTAGTAGGAAGTTTACTAATATTAGGTAACCCCCTTAAATCTAAAGTTCCAGCAATTTGATTATTATAAAAATCATAGCCACCAAAAGTTGTAAAATTTAAAAGTGTACCAAATTTTACTTTAGTAATGCTATTAGATGCGAAAGCACCAGTATCTGATGATCCACCTTTTATTTCTTTTAAATATATAGCTTGACTAAAATCTACACTAGTTAAGCCTTTACTCTTAAATGCTTTTGAACCTATATATTTAACTGCTACATCATCTATTGTTTCTGGTATAACAACAGCTTTAGGACATGAAGAAGATGCTGCGTTATAATCTAGAATTGTTCCTGTTGATGAATCAAAAGTAAAACAACTAGATAAAGTTTCTGTTTCAGTATTTTCACTTAATTTATCTATTACATCATTTTTTAATTTATCAAAAGTGTATTTACTTGATGCTAAAAGTGCTAGAATACTAAATAATAGTATAAGAAATAAAACAAGTATTGAATATAAAATACCTGATATTGCTAGCCCTTTTTGATTTAATTTTAATTTATTTAACATCTATATCACCTATTCTTACTCTATAGTATATTATAAACCATTTAAAAAGCAAAAACAATAGAAATATCTATTGTTTATTCACTATATTTAATACTTACATATAATATTATAGGTGATAACATGTGTAATAATAGAAATTTTTTTCATGGTAGTAAGTGGCTTATAATTATGTTTATTTTTGGAATATTATTATTTTATCAATTAATATTAACTCTTTTTATAATTACAAGATTTAATGTTTTTATGTGTTTTATTTTCTGGCTTATATTAGTTTGGTCTATAATCATGACTATTTGGTAAAATAAGTTTTTCTGTTTTATCTATGTAATCTATAAACTTTCTTACATTAGTAGTATTTGTGTATTCATCTTTATCAAGTACTATAATAGAGGGCATTTTAACTAAAATAAATAACAATTCTTTTTCCTCTATTAAAAGAGGATAATTTCTTTCATATATATCTAATATATCTATTAAATCTACTTCAGTATTTCTTATATAAAATTTATATAAATCAAATATTGGCATCCCTATTTTGGATTTATTCCAGCTTATTAAAAATTCATTTGTATTTTTTATATAATGACTTAAATCTAAATTATTATGTAATATAACCTGTCTTAATTTTTCTTTGTTTTTAACAAGATTAAACCACAGATTTATTTCCTCACTTAATATATCTAGTCTAATTAATACTTTTGAGATATTTCTAGCAAGTAAATATTCTGATGGTGACATAAATATTTTTGATTCAATTAAAGATATTAAATCACTATAATAACTATATAAATACGCTATATTATTGTTTAAATCTTCATATAATGTTAGATAATCATTATTATCTATCTCTTTAAAATAACTTGTTTTAAAATGAAGAAGACTAACTAATGAAATCATATCTAAAATCTTTTGTTCTTTAGGCATGTTTATTTCTTCTTCATATTTTGTTATTTCAAAAGAGTCTAATTTATCTGTAATTACTTTAGGATAATAATTAAAACTTCTTGAATTTAAATAACTATAAATATCTATATTATTCGAGTTTTCTTTATATACATATTTATTTTCTTTTGTTTCTAATAATAAAGTATTACCCTTTTTTTGATATTTTATAGGCTTTATTGAATATTTTTTTAATACTTCGTTTATATTATTCATCTACAGGAATGATAATTTTATCTCCTATTTTAAGATCATTTAAATCATTGTATTCTTCTAGTAATTCTCTTGATACATTATAATTTTTTAATATATTTTCTACTCCATCTCCTTCTTTAATAATATATATTTTATATGTTACAAAATCCTTGTCATCTATTATTTTTTCTTCTTTTTTTACTTCAGGAACTTCTACTTCAACTTTAATAGGTTCTACTTTTTCAATTTTTGGCATTATTTCTATTACTTCTTCTTTTTCTTCTATTCTATCTAATAAAACATCAATATTAATGACAAGGGTATTAGAATTTAATATTTCATAATAAAAATCATCTATATCTATTACAGCATTATCAATAATATACTTTTCATCTAATTCAATATCAAAAGGTAATTTGAATTCAAAATTTTCTGTATTAACACTTATATCAGTCATACGATAATCTCCTGATATAACAAATTCTCCTGTTATAAAATTATTTGTATTTTTCTTAAGGTTATGCTCTAAAGAAATACTTAATATCTCATGGATATTATTAAATGGTATTTCTTTTTTAAATGGTATTATTTTTTTCATATTATTCCTCCTATAAAAGTATATTAAAAAAAGTAGATAATATACTTATCTACTTTATACTATTTAATTTAATTAAAGTTTTATCTGTTCTAACTGGAAGTTCTTTATCTATTTCATCATCAGGTGAAAGTTCATAATCACAGTCTACTCCTTCAATTAAATTCTTAGAATTTATTAATATAAATTTAGCTCTTTCTAAAAATTCTTTATTACTATATAAGGCTGGAAATTCTTTAAATAGAGCATTTAATGTATTAATTGTATAATGATCTATTAAACAGTCTGAAACTACATCTTCTCTAAAAGTTATTTCATCATCTATAAGTATTCCTGAAATAATATCATAATCTGCTGCCAATGAATATTCTATTAATTCTATCATTGGAGATAATCTTTCTTCATCTAATACAAAACTAGTTAATTTTCCTTCTTTTAAAGCACATCTTTTAATATATTCTCTTTTATAAAAATCAAATGCTCCTCTTGAACCAGCAGAATTTAAAGCTGATATCATTTCATTAATATCTTCTATTAATATTTCTCTTTCTGTTTTAGAACTTGTTTGTTTATTCTCTCTTAAATACCATAAATAATCATAAATACTTTTCTTTATGTTAGGATTTAAAAATTCTTTTAGTGTATTACGCGCTACTAAATTTGTTAATTCGTCAAAAAATGCTTGTGAATGTAAATATTTAATTCCTTCTTCATCCATATTTATATCTTTTATACCTGTAAAGACTACACACTCTAAACGTTTCTTATTTAAATATCTTTGTAAGTCTTCTTCTGTATATGTCGGAACTGTTATTTTTCTTTTAAACATAATTAATCCTTTCTAAGATAATTATAAATTTCTATATAGTCTTTAATTGGGATAAAAGTTATTTTATTTTTAATTTCATCAGGAATAATTTCTAAATCTCCAATATTACCAAATGGTATAAATACTGTTTCTATATCTTTTCTATTTGCTCCTATACTTTTTTCTTTTAGACCACCTATTGGAAGTGCTAAACCTCTTAATGTTATTTCACCTGTCATTGCTATTCTAGAACTTACTTTTAAATTTGTAAATGAACTAATTAGCGCTGTTGTTAAAGCAAGGCCTGCACTTGGACCATCCTTTGGTACCGCACCTTCAGGAACATGAATATGTATATCACTATTAATTATTTCATCATAATTTATATTAAATTTGTCATAATTAGCTTTTATATAAGAAAGTGCTATAGAAGCTGATTCTTTCATAACTTCTCCAAGTGAGCCTGTTAATTCTAACTTACCTGTACCTTTATAATGGTTTACCTCTATTTGAATAGTATCTCCACCATAATTAGTATATGCAAGACCATTTACTACACCTACTACACTTTCATTATTAGAAATTAAATGATATTTTGGTAACCCCAAATATTTATTCAAATTATCTTTTGTAATATTTAGTTTACCAACTTTAATCTTTGTTGTCACTATAGAAGTTACTATTTTTCTTACAATTTTTGAGATTTGTCTTTCAAGTTCACGTACACCAGCTTCTCTTGTATAACTTCTTATAATTTCTATAATTGCATCTTCTTCAAAAAATATACTTTGCTTTACTATTCCATGTTCTTCACAAATTTTAGGTATTAAATATTTTTTTGCTATGTCAATTTTTTCTAGTTCTGTATATCCAGAAAGTTCTACTATCTCTAATCTATCTTTTAAGGCTTCTGGAATATTTTCTACATGATTAGCAGTTGCTACAAACATAACATTAGATAAATCATAATCTTCTTCAATAAAATTATCACTAAAGTTCTTATTTTGGCTAGGATCTAATACTTCTAATAAAGCACTTGCTGGATCTCCTTTGATATCAGCTGTAATCTTATCTATTTCATCTATTAAGAATACTGGGTTTGAACTTTTTGCTTTCTTCATTCCTATAATAATTCTACCTGGGTTTGCACCTAAATAAGTTTTTCTATGTCCTCTTATTTCTGCTTCATCATGAATACCACCTACTGAAATCTTAACAAAATTACGATTAACTGCTTTTGCTATTGAAGATGCAAGTGATGTTTTACCTACTCCAGGTGGACCTACTAAACAAATTATTGGTCCTTTTAAACTGTTAGTAGTTTGTTTTACTGCTAAATATTCTATGATTCTTAATTTTACTTCTTCTAAACCAAAATGAGATTCATCTAAAATATTTCTTGCTTTTTTTAAGTCATCATTATCTTTTGTAAAGTTATTCCAAGGTAAATCTATAATCCAATCAATATAAGATTTACACATGCTAAGTTCTGGACTTGTTATTGGAAGTGTTTCATATTTTCTAATTTCTTTTTCTACTTTTTGCTTCATACTTGGTGTTAATTCTAATTTAGATATTTTATCTTTTATTTCATCTATTTCAGTTTCTTTTAAAGGTGCTTCACCAAGTTCTTCTTTCATATGTTTTATTTTTTCTTTTAATAAATATTCTCTTTGATTTTGTTCTAGTTCTAAACGAACTTTCATATCAAGTTCATTTTCAATATTTACCATTTCTATTTCTTTATAAATATCTTCTAGAATCATTTCCATACGCACTACTGAAGATATTTCAGTTAAGTACATTACTAATCTACTAAACTCTATTGGCAAATTAGGAGCTATAATATCTGTCATTTTATCTAAACTTTTACAGTTATTCATTTCATTAACAAAGCTATTACTCATATAAGGAACTTTTCTTATATAGTTTTCTATTTCTTTTGTTAATTTTTTTATTAATAATTCATTTTCACTTTCATCAATCTCATTAGGTTCTAATTCACTAATAATTGCTTCAAGTATCCCGCTATCAATTTTACTATTTAAATATTCATATATTCTTGCACGTGTTTGTGCTTTTAATATCATTCTTATTTTTCCATTAGGTAGTTCCATTTTATGCGTTATTTTAGCAATAACACCTATTTTTGGTAATTCCGATATTTTAGGAGCTTCTTCTAATGGATTAAACTGACTTACAACAAGTATTTTATTATTATGAAACATCTCTGCTATATCTATAATATTTCTACTTGTTTCGCCATCTATCTCAAATTTAAGTTCGTTATTTGGAAGCAAAATAATGCCTTTTAAAAGGATAACTGGTAAGTCTTTTTTCATCATGTTGCCTCCCTCCCAAATCGCCACTTATTATAGTATAAAAGGTGATAAATGTCTATAAAAAATCCTCTTTAGGGGTATGACTTTTAGTTATACCAAAATAACAAAAAAAATGACTTATAAAAGTCATTTTAAATAAATTTAACTAGGTAGTTTTTCTTCTTACCTCTTCTTACTACTAATACTTCTTTTTCAATAGCAATTTCTTTAGTTATCATCATATTTTCATCAGTAAATTTATCACCATTTATAGTTATTGAACCAGCATTTAAAAATTCTCTTGCTTCTCTTCTTGATGAACATATATTATTATTAACTAATAAATCTATTAATGTTTGTTCTTCTTTTATTTCGATAGTAGGTACATCTTTGAATCCTTCTTTAATATCTTTTAAAGATAATTCTTTAATATTACCACTAAATAAAGCTTCACTTATTTTAACTGCTTTTTCATATTCTTCAGAACCATGTAAGAATGTGATTACTCCCTTAGCAAGTTCTTTTTGTGCTAAACGAAGTTCTGGTTTTTCAAAGTGTTCTTTTTCTATTCTTTCTATTTCTTCTTTAGATAAGAATGTGTATATTTTTAAATAATCTATGATTTTGCTATCTTCTGCATTTATTAAAAATTGATAAATTTCATAACTTGATGTTTTATTTTTATCAAGCCATAGTGCATTTCCTTCACTCTTGCCAAATTTTTTACCTGTTGAATCTGTTACAAGTGGCATAGTAAATGCATAAGCTTCTGCTCCTGCTTTTTTTCTAATTAAATCTACACCTGCTGTTATATTTCCCCACTGATCAGAACCTGCTACTTGAAGTGTACATCCTTTTGTTTTGTATAAATGGTAAAAATCTAAAGCTTGCATAATCATATATGAAAATTCAGTATAAGTTATCCCTGTTTCCAATCTTCTTCTTATGATATCTTTATCAAGCATGTAATTAACATTAAAGTATTTTCCATAATCTCTTAAAAAATCCATAAAGTTTATATCTTTAGACCAGTCATAGTTATTTACAACTTCAAATCCAAATAAATCTTTAGCTTGTTTAGTAAGTCCTACTATATTTTTTTCAATTTCTTCAATTGATTTCATTTCTCTTTCGCTTGTTGGTCTAGGATCACCAATTCTTCCAGTTGCGCCTCCAATTAGAAGGATTGGATGATGACCTGCATCTGCTAATCTTTTTGAAATTAAGAAGCTAGATAGATGACCAATATGCATAGAATCTGCAGTTGGATCAGTTCCTATATAAAAAGTCATTCCACCAGCATTAAGTTTTTCTTCTAGTTCTGGACTAGTAATATCTTTTATAAGTCCACGCCATTTTAATTCATCAAATAATTTCATATTATTCCTCCTCACCTTTATTTTTACATTTACATTCATGATGTTCATGTTTGTGTTCATGATTACATTTACAGTTATGTTTTTCATGATTACAGTTGCATTCTTTTTCTTCCTTTTCTTCTATATTCATTAATTTTACTCCACTACTAGTTCCAATTCTAGTAGCGCCGGCTTTTATCATAGCTTCAGCTGTTTCAATATCTCTAATACCACCAGAAGCTTTTATTTCAAGTACTGCTCCTTTATGTTTATTAATAAGTTCTATATCTTCAACTTTTGCTCCTTCTTTATCAAATCCAGTAGATGTTTTAATAAAATTAACAAAAGTATCATTACATATTTCTGTCATTTTTACTATTTCTTCATCTGTTAGTAAACATGTTTCAATGATAACTTTAAGTGTCTTACCACCAATAGCATCTCTTATTTCTTCTATTTCATTTTTAATATAATCATATTCCTTATTCTTTAAAGCAGAAATATTAATAACCATATCTATTTCAGTTGCTCCATTTTCAATAGCATCTATAGCTTCATATACTTTTACATTAGTAGTATTCATACCATTAGGAAAACCTACTACTGTACAAATTTCAACGTTAGATCCCTTTAAATATTCTGAAACTGCTTTAACAAAATATGGATATACACATACAGAAGCAAAATGATATTTCATAGCTTCTTCACATAATTTTTCAATATCTTCAATTAAAGCATCCTTTTTTAGATTTGTATGATCAATATAACTATTTAATTCCATAAATCCTCCTATAATAAATCCATTAATTCCCTTATATTTTTTATAACTGGATAATCTAATTTTTCTTTTACTTCATCTTTATAATCGCATTTAATAACTTTGATACCAAATGTTAAAGCTCCTTGTATATCATGATAGTCACTATCTCCTATCATAATACATTCTTCTTTAGTATGATTTCCTATTGCTCTTTTAAAACTATCTTTATGCGGTTTAATTCTTCCTTCATCTCCACCATGTACTTCTTTAAAATATTTTAGAATTCCAGCATTTTCTAATCTTCCCTTTTGCGTGTCTTTAAACCAGTTAGTTAAAAGCACTAGTTCATATTTATTACTTAAATACTCTATTGTTTCAATTAAATCAGTATCATTTTTTACAACTAATTCTTTTTGATATTCTAAAATACTATCTATAAATTCTATTGTTAAGTTAAGATTACAACCATTATTAATATCTTCTAAGAACTGTTCTTTTGTAAGAACTTCATGTAATTTTTCTTGGCTTTCAAGTATTGCATCAATATCTCTATAATCACATTTAACATCATGATCTTTTATAGCTTTTTTTAGTGCACTAGTATATTCATCCTTCCAAAGCACTAGAGTATTATCTAAATCAAATATAATTCTTTTTATATTTTCCATATTTACCTCCAAAAAAAGATTCCTATAAATATAAGGACGTATATACGCGGTACCACCTTATTTCATAGAAATCTATGCACTCAAACTTTAACGCAGTTAACGTATTTGATTCAAAATATGTAACTTCATTAATAATCCTTGATTAGTTTTCATCACCACTAATTTTCTAATTACTAGATTAATAACTACTATTATTTATCACTATCAAATTCTTTTATCAAAATGTTTCCCTTTTTCTTCTAATTCCTTCATGAAAGCATAAAGATAATTATTATTCTCATCCTTTGGTTTATCTTTCGTTTTAGAAATTTTAGAAATAGGTTTTACTTTACCTTGTAAATTACTATTTAGTTTAAAACTAGATGATATATAATTGATTTTAACCATATTATCACCACCAACTTCAAGTAGTTTACCACATTAACTATAATTTGTAAATATTATTAATTATATCTTTTATTTACATAGCTATAATATTTATTCATTACTTTTAAATATAGTTTTTTATTAATTATTAGTATAATAAATTGAATTTTTCTTTCAAAAGATAAAGCACTAAACTTCATACTTTTTTTATAATTCTTTATTTCTTCATAATATTTATTATCACTTGTTCTAGAGTACGCCCCCATTAAAGATAATATATAAATATTAATTCCATAACAATAAGTATCTCGGTATCTTTTTTCTAGAAAAGAAATAGCTTTCTTATTACTTTTAATTCTATAATTATCTATCTTTGATTGATGAGAAACACTATCTTTTCTTTGAACATAATAATATCCTCCAAATGGATCATAAACAGCTTTATTAACCCTATCAAAAACCTTATAAATAATGTTATTATCCTCTGCTAGTTTTATATCATTTATATATAAACATTTAAATAATTCTTTTTTAAACAATTTATTAGATAAAGAGAAAGTTATACCTCTATCTAAATATAATGCTTTCATAGCTTCTTTTCTATTAAATAATTTTACTACTTTATTTTTAGTAAATTTATACTTTTTTTTAGGATATACATATACCATGTCACATATTGATATATCAGCTTTGTATTTTTTTATATTATCATACATTCTTTTTATTGAATTTTTTTCAATATAATCATCACTATCAATAAAAATAACATATTTACCTTTCGCAATATCTAAACCATATTGTTTTATTATTGAAAGTCCAACATTTTTTTCTTTATATATATATTTTATTCGCTTATCATTTATTTTTTCTATTAAATCAAAAGAACTTTCTTCTGAATGATCATCTATTACTAATATTTCTAAATCTTTATAATCATCTTTTATAATACTTTCTAAACACTTTTTTAAATACTTTTTGGTATTATATACTGATATAATTACACTTATTTTTTCTGTCATAATTATCCTTTATATACAGGAAATAAAATATAATTATAAAGACTAAATATATGCCATCCAAAATAGCTTACTAATAACTCTAGTCTTAGAAATAAGTTAACTTCTTTTTTTAGTATTATTTTATTTCTATCTTTTTTTATTAGTTTATACATTTTTTTTCTTAACTCTTTTAATTCTTTTACTCTTGCGAATGATAAAAAATTATATGTTAGTTCTCTTAAATAACGTATATAAGATAAATCGGAATATTCTGAGTGATTTTCTTTTATAAATTCATGCATTTCACATAATCTTTGAACTAAAGACTCTTTATTTTTAGTTGTATTAGTATTAAATATACTATTAGGTCTATATGTATAATGGTATTTAGATAATGACCCTACTGCTACCCTATTAGTGTAATTAAGTAGGTTATATATCCATTTTTGATCTTCATATATTTCATTATCCGGAAAATATACATTGTTATCTCTCATAACTGAAGTCTTTACTAATTTGGACCATGAAGAAAATGCAATTTTACTAGTTAATAGTGCAGGATATAATTCATCTTTTTCATAAACAGCTTCTATATAACGATGTTTATTATGCGCGCATGCTGAAATATCTGCTTTGTTGTCTTTAATTAATTTATATAAATAGCTTATGTAATCTAATTCTATATAATCATCACTATCTACATAGGCTATATATTTGCCTTTTGCTAAATCAGTAGCGACATTTCTTGCAATACTTATTCCGCTATTTTTTTGATGAATTACTTTTATTCTTTTATCTTTTTTTGCATATTCATCACATAGTTCACTTGAACCATCATTAGAACCATCATCAACAAGTATAATTTCTAACTTTTTATAATCTTGATTAATGATACTTTCTATACATCTTGATAAATATGGTTTTACATTATAGATAGGTACTATTATTGTTATTAGTTCCATGTACATCCCTCACATCTATTAACCATTAACTACATAATACCATAAAATAGTAAAAAAAAGATAATTTTAGTTATCTTTTTCTTCTTTCTCATTAATTTTTTCAATAATATTCTCTATTTTTTTACCATATTCAATAGATTCATCATATACGAACTCTAATTCTGGAATATGTCTTATTTCAACACGATCCATCAATTCATGTCTAATAAAACCACTTGCACTTTTAAGAGCATTCATAGTTTCTTCTTTAAACTCATTATTTAACATAGTAACATATACTTTAGCATAAGATAAATCGTTAGTTACCTTGCAATCTGTTACTGTTACAAATTTAACATTTGGATCCTTTACTTCAGTCATAAGTATATAGCTAATTTCTTTAACTAAATTACTTGCAATTCTATCTATTTTTATACTCATATTATCCACCTCACACTTGTATTATATCAAAAAACTCTCTAATAATAAACAAAAAAGAGAGTTTACCTCTCTTTACATAGTCTTGCTATTTTCTTCTGTTAATGTTGTTAACTGTATTTCTTCCATTTCTTTAAGACTTGATCTTAATGCTTTTAATTCTTCTATTGCTTGATTAGAATCTTTTTCATCTACTTTTTCCACAAATAATGAAGTTTTATCTAAAACAAAATTCTTTAATCTTTCTGGTCTAGACATTCTATATTTACGACATTTTTTAGATAATTCTTTTCCATATGGTGAATATTTTTCTAATAAATCAAGCGCCATACTAGCGTTAGTTGCAGAATTATGAAGATTATCTAAGTACTTATGTATTTCTCTTATATTAGTACCATTATTAATCATAACCATGATGTCAACAGCACCATAAATATGTACTGGCTGACGATGATTTTCATTTATATATCTTATCCAATCTTCTTTAAATTCTGGAATAACTAAATCTTTTGATCTTTCTATATAACTTTTTCTATTATATAAAGATTGTTTTCTTATATCAGTTACTTCTATTTTTTCATTCTTTCTTGCTTGAAATTTAGAAGGAATTTTTCTGCCAGTTAATTTTTTTCTAGCTATTGCTTCTGCATTATCTTTTCGAACCTCTAACTGAGCTTTTTTATATAAAACTTCCATACTTTTACTTGAAACATCATACTGACGAGAAAGTTTTTGTAATTCGCTTTGAAGTTCTTCTTCTGATAATTCCGCTCTTACTTTTGCTTTTAATATATTATTTAGAGTATCTAATTTTCTTTCTGAGAATGGTTGAGTAACTTTAACTTCTGTTTTTACTGGAGTTACAGCCATTTGCTCTATAGTTTCTTCAGTATTAGAAGGAACATCTTCTTTTTTATTTTCTTCTTTTGTAGGTTCTACTTTTTTATCATTAGCAGCATTTATTTTTTTTGAAGATTCCGTTACAAAATTAGCTATATTAATAGCGTCACTATTTACTACTTTTTTATTTGCTTCTAAGTCAAATACATAAAGCGGTATTTCTTTACTTTCAGTTCTTCCATCACGATATATAATATCAAATCTAAAAACTTCTTTTCTTGTATCTGCATTATATGATATTTTTGATACTTCTTTCATATCTAAACTATTTATCATACATACACCACCTATTCTATTTATATTTTACTATGTTTAAACTTAAAAGTAAATATTTGTAAGAAAAAGAAAAAACTAGAATGTAAATTCTAGTTATCTTTTTACTTCAACCATTTCATATGCTTCTATAACATCTGAAACTTTTATATCTGTGTAGTTTTCAATAGTAATACCACATTCAAGTCCTTTTTTAACTTCTTTAACAGCATCTTTACCTCTTTGTAAAGAATTAATACTACCATCAAACACTACAACACCATCTCTTATAATTCTTGCTTTAGCATCACGTTTTACAATACCATCTGTAATATATGATCCTGCTATAATACCAACTTTAGAAAATTTAAATAATTGTCTTACTTCTGCAGTTCCAAGTACTTTTTCTTCAAAAATTGGATCTAACATACCTTTCATAGCAGCTTCCATTTCTTCTACTGCTTTATAAATAATATTGTATAAACGAATATCTACACCAGATTCTTTAGCTTTATCTTTAATTTGATTATTTGGTCTTACATTAAAACCTATAATAATAGCGTTTGAAGCTTTTGCAAGAACTATATCACTTTCAGTGATAGCACCTACACTACTTCTAATAACTTTAACTCTAACATCTTCTACTTCTATTTTTTCAAGTGAGTTTTTAACAGCTTCTGCACTACCATTAACATCTGCTTTAATTATTACATTTATTTCTTTATTTCCTTCTTGAATTTGTGCAAATAAATCATCTAAACTTACAGCTTGTTTTGGTGCGTTTGCTAGAGCTTTAGCTTGTTCTTTTCTTTGTTCTGCTATTTTCTTAGCTTCTTTTTCTGATTCAAAAGCCATAAATCTATCACCAGAAGAAGGTGTTTCATTTAAACCTGTTATCTCTACTGGCATAGATGGAATAGCTTCAGTTAAATCTTGACCTTTATCATTTTTTAAAGTACGAACTTTACCTACTGCATGTCCTACGACTACAGGATCTCCTAAACGTAATGTACCATTTTGTACAAGAACACTTACTACAGGTCCTAATGACTTATCAAGTCTAGCTTCAATAACAGTTCCTACAGCATATCTATTTGGATTAGCTTTATATTCTTCCATTTCTGATACTAATAGAATGTTTTCTAAAAGTTCTGGAATGCCGATACCTTGTTTTGCAGAAATTCTAGTTACAATAGTATCTCCGCCCCATTCTTCAGGAGTTAATCCATATTCTGCTAATTCTTGAAGTACTCTATCTGGATTAGCATCAGGTTTATCTATTTTATTAATAGCAACTAAAATAGGTACACCTGCAGCTTTAGCATGATCTATTGCTTCTTTTGTTTGTGGCATAACACCATCATCTGCTGCTACTATAATTATAACTATATCAGTAATTCCTGCTCCTCTTGCACGCATTTCTGTAAATGCAGCATGTCCTGGAGTATCAATAAAAGTAATTATTTTTCCTTCATAATTTACTTGATATGCGCTTATAGCTTGGGTAATACCACCAGCTTCACCTTCAGCAACATTAGTATTTTTAATTGTATCAAGTAAAGTAGTTTTACCATGATCAACATGTCCCATTATTGTTACCACTGCTGGTCTTGGAAGTAAATCTTTTTCATCATCTACTATTTCTAATTTTTCAAAGTTAACTACACTTGTTGTTTCTTCACTCTTTAATTCTTTACCATAATCTAAAACTAATATTTCAGCGTTTTCATAACTAATAGAATTATTAAGTGTAGCCATTACACCTAGAGAGAATAATTTTTTTACTAATTCAGTACCACTAACATTTAATAAGCTAGCAAGTTCACTAACTGTCATATTTTCTTTGTAAACAATAATATTTTCATTTAAAGTTGATGTATTAGACATAAGTTTTTCCTTATTCTTATACATTTCTTTTTTCTTATTAGCAAATTCTTTTTTTGCATTTACATTAGTTTTTTTAGCATTATCCGTTTTCTTCTTTAATTTTTGTTTATTTATAACTTTATCATTATCAATAACTTGATTATCAACAACAACTTCTATGTCTTCTAAGTTTTCTTCGTAGGTTGTTTCTTCTTCATTAGCAAAAACATTATCAAGTAATGTAATAGCTTCATCATCTAACATATCTTCTTCTTCATATGCATCAATACCAAGTTCCTTACATTTTTTTAATATTTCACTAACTGTTTTATTCATGTCTTCAGCGTATTCAAATACACTCATCATAAATAACACCTCTTTTCTTTATTTTAATAAATCATTTAGAGCTTCATATAAGCTATCATCTACTGAAACTTCTAAGTGTCTATCTAACACTTTAGACTTTTTAGCTTTTTCGAAAACTGCTAAATCTTTTTTTAAGTAAGCCCCTCTTCCATTTAACTTACCAGTAGTATCAACAACTACACTTCCTTCTGGAGTTCTAACAACTCTTATTAATTCTTGTTTTGGTAGTTTTTCTTTTGTTATTATACATGTTCTTGTTGGAATTTTTTTCATATTATTCCTCCTTATTAATCAACTATATTGATTCCTAATTCTTTAGCTTGTTCATATGTTTTAACATCAATTTTAAATTTAGTTAATCTTGATGCAAGTTTAACATTTAATCCTTTTTTACCAATTGCTAAAGATAAATTATCTTTATTAACTATAACTAAAGCTTCCTTATTTTTTTCATCTGTAACAAATACTTTTAATTCTTTAGCTGGACTTAAAGCATTTTCAATAAACTTAGATGCTTCTTTATCATAAGGAATAATATCTACTTTTTCATTGCCTAATTCTCTTAAGATATTAGCAATTCTAGTTCCCTTTTCACCAATACAAGCTCCTACTGCATCTACATTACTATCTTCTGAATAAACAGCTATTTTAGTACGTACACCAGCTTCACGAGCTACACTATAAACAAGTACTAAACCTTCATTAATTTCAGGAATTTCAAGTTCAAATAATCTTTTAACAAAACCATAATGATTTCTAGAAAGTAAAATAAGTGGTCCTTTACTATTGCTTTCTACTTTAGTTATATAAACTTTAATATTTGAGCCCATCTTAATTTCTTCACCAGGTATAATTTCGCTCTTTGGTAAAATTCCTTGAGTTTTTCCTAAGTCAATATAATAATTTCTTTGGTCTTCCATAGCAACTAATCCACTAACCATTTCATCTTGTTTATCACCAAATTCTTCAATTATTATATTTCTTTCAGCTTCTCTAATTTTTTGTACAACAACTTGTTTAGCTGTAGCAGCTGCAACACGTCCAAAATCTTTTGGAGTTACTTCTGTTTCAATAGTATCACCTATTTGAATATCAGGTATTTCTTTAATAGCTTCTTCATAAATCATTTGATATCTTTCATCTTCAAAATCATCATCACTTACAATTGTAATGAAAGAAAATACTTTGATATCACCTTTTTTTCTATCGATCTCTACTCTAACATTATCAAGAGATTGAAAATGTTTTTTATAAGCACTAGTTAAAGCAAGTTCCATAGCTTCATAAATTGTATCTTCTGGAATATTTTTTTCTTTTTTTAATAATTCAACAGCATTTAAAAATTCTTTACTATTCATTTTATTCTTTTCCCTTCTCTTTTGAACAAACATCTAAATAATAAGCATCTTCAATTGGATCATCTTCATCCAACATCGGACTAACTAAATGAAATACTTTTACAGTATCTTCTACATCAACTACCCCATCTTTATCAATTATAATTCGAAGAAAATATGTTCTACCTTCTTTCACATATTCTACCTTATCAAGTTTAAAACCATTTTCTTCAATTGTTGATTTAATAAGATTTGTAACTTTTTCTTCTATACTCATTTTTACCTCCATATTACATTAAAGAGTGGGGAATCAACCCCACTCTCTCTTGCAGCTATATGTATTATAGCACATTTTTTATAAAATAGAACAAAAATATAACTAAATGATAATATTTTTGATATAATTATAATGGTGATTATATGAAAAAAGATAAGAATCTTGCTTTAAAAGGTATTAGTGCCTTTCTTATATATTTTTTAGTTACAGAACTTCAAGCTTTACCATTCTTACTTTTGGGTATTGATATTGAAAGTTTATCTAAATTTGTAACTGCTACTTATACTATTGTTATTGAATTAATTATTATTTTATCTATATTCTTATTATTTAAAGATTATATTATAAAGTGTTTTAAAAATTTAAAGAAAAATCATAAAGAATATTTTAAAAAATATTTTAAATACTGGTTTTTAATGTATGGTCTTATGGTATTATCTAATGGTATTATAATGTTATTTTTTAAAGGGACAGGTCCAAATAATCAAGATGTTATTAATGAAATGTTTACTGAAATGCCAGTATATGTATTTATTCTTAGTGTTATGCTTGCTCCGATAATTGAAGAATTTGCATTTAGATTATCTTTTAGAGCTATGTTTAAAAATAAATATTTATTTATATTATTATCTGGGTTAGTATTTGGTTCATTCCATGTAATTCCACTTTTTAAAACTGCTGTTGATTTACTTTATATAATTCCATATTCTATACCAGGATTTATATTTGCATATACTTTTTATAAATCAGATAATATATTTGTTCCAATGGGATTACACTTATTCCATAATGGTATATCAATGTCAATGCAAATTATATTGTTACTATTTACATAAAAAGATGTTTCTTAACGAAACATCTTTTTTTATTCTACTATATATTCTACTTTAGAAATACCTCTTAAATCCATTTCAGTTTCATTATGTGCTTGTGTTCTTTGGTTGGTTTCTAATCTTCCTGTTGAATCTGGGAATGGAATTTCTATTTCTGATACTTTTGAATTATCTTTAGCGTATAATTTGATTGTTAATTTATTAACATCAATTGGTTCTTCAGTATAATTAATTAAAGTAACATCTATAACACTTTTACCGTCTTTATATTCAAGTATAAAATCTGTAAATGAAATATTTTCAATTAATTGATCTTCTAATCTAACAATATTTTTATTTTCTTTATTAGTAACTAAAAATTTAATTCCTAACGCTACTAATAAAACTACTACTGCTACTACTACTTCAATAATAATAACAGTACTTTTTTTCATATTAACTTTTTCTTCTTTATTTTTTTTACCCTTTTTAAACATCTTCATCACCTAGTATAATATTAACATTTTTTAATATATTAGTCAAACAAAAAAAGAAGCATTATTTAGCTTCTTCTGTTGCTCTTGTTTCACGAATAACTACAACTTTTATAGTACCAGGGTATTGAAGTTCTGATTCAATTTTTTCTTTAATATCACGCGCTACTTTAAAGCTACCTAAATCATCTATTTCTTCTGGTTTAACTATTACTCTAAGTTCTCTACCAGCTTGAATAGCATATGTACTTTGTACACCATTTATATCTTTTCCAATAGCTTCTAAGTCTTGTAATCTTTTTACATAATTTTCTAGTGAATCATTTCTAGCTCCTGGACGGCTTGCTGATAAAGCATCCGCAATAGCAACTAATTCTGATATAACACTAGTTGCTTCTTTATTACCATGATGTGATTCAATAGCATTAATAACAACTTTATTTTCTTTATATTTACTTGCTATTTCACTACCTAAATCAACATGTGAACCTTCTACTTCATGATCTATTGCTTTACCAATATCATGTAAGATACCTGCTCTTTTAGCAAGTGTTACATTTTCGCCTAATTCAGCAGCCATTATACCTGCTAATTGAGCAACTTCAACTGAATGTCTTAAAACATTTTGACCATATGAAGTTCTAAAGTGTAATTTCCCTAATAACTCTATTAATTCAGGATCCATTTTTGTAATTCCTAATTCAAATAAAGCTTCGTTTCCAAGTTCAATAATTTTATTATGCATTTCTTTTACTGTCTTATCATATACTTCTTCAATTCTAGCTGGATGGATTCTACCATCTTTTACTAATGTTTCTATAGTAATTCTAGCAATTTCACGACGCAATGGATCAAAACTAGAAACAACTATTGCTTCAGGAGTATCATCAATAATTAAATCTACACCTGTAACTGATTCAATAGTACGAATATTTCTACCTTCTCTACCTATAATACGACCTTTCATATCATCATTTGGAAGCGCTACAACAGTAACTGTTTGTTCATTTGAAACATCAGATGCATATTTTTGCATAGAAGATACTAAAAGTGATTTTGCTTTCTTATCAACTTCAAGTTTTGCTTCACTTTCTTTATCTTTAATATATGATGCTATTTCTAAGCTCATCATTTCTTCTACACGTTTCATAACAAGTTCTCTAGCTTCTTCTTTAGAATAACCTGCTATTTTCTCTAACAATTGGATTTGCTCTTTTTTAATCTCTTCCACTTTTTCTTGTTCGTGCTCTAAATCTCTTTGTTTATTAATTATATTATTTTCTCTTTCTTCAAGCATTTGCTCACGGTTTTGTAAAGTTTGGTCACGACGATCCATATTTCCTTCACGAGTAAGCAAACGTTCCTCAGATTCTTTTAATTCAGCTTTTTTCTCTTTAATTTCTTTATCAGTATCTATTTTTATCTTTTGAGCCTCTTCTTTAGCTTCTAATATATAATCTCTTTTTATCTTATCAGCTTCTTTTTTAGCCTTTTCTAACATATTGTCAGCTTTTTGATTAACTCTAATTCCTCTAATATAATTAATGATAATAAATATAATTATCCCTAAAAAAATTCCTACCAAAACAAGTAAAATGGAGAACACTGTTTCATTCATATAAACCTCCATCTATTGTTTTAGATAAAATATACTAAATTATTTCATCCAATTCTATTGTAAAGGTTCTTAAGAAAGATGTCAAGAAAAAAGAAAACAGTGGATTTAACCACTGTTTATACACCATTTATATTATTTATAATAGTTATTATTACAAGAATTATCAAAATAATTTTATAATTTTTTTCAAAAATTGTGTAAACTTTTTTTTCTACTTTATTAGTATTATTTATAATATCTTTTATTAAAAATATTGAAATTATAATAATTGAAATTACTAAAGGAATTCCTAAAAGATTATACTTAATTGAGTCCATCAAATTAAAATTTAATAATGCCCTTATTGAGCGCGTTAAACCACATCCAGGACAAGCAAAATGTAAATACTTTTTTATAGGGCAATCCCATGAAATTTCAAAGACATAAAATAATAAAAATATTATAGCAAAGATACCTAATACAAATGTGTGTTTTAATCTTTTCATTAATTAATCCTTTAAAGGATTGCCATTACCATCTACTTGAACATTTCCACAAAGTATTAAAATACTTTCAATAAATCCCCAAATTCCAGATATAAAACTTAGTAAAAAGCAAGATAAAACTGTTATTAAAAGTTGAGCTACTGC
>JAFTYN010000142.1 GCA_017461465.1 Bacilli bacterium | reverse complement strand
TATACAATATTCTTAAATTTTAGTAAATAAAAAGAATACTTAAGATTCTAATGATTTTAAGTATTCTTTGTAACTTGTCATAATATTTTTAATTTGCTTAGGACTCATAAATAATACAACTGCATCTTTGTATTCTTTTAAAACTTCCCAGTTATCATCACTTATAATTGCTGAATTTTTTAATTTTTCAACAATCATATTTGAAGTTACGTTTTCATAATCTTCTTGTTTTTCTCTTGCTGGAAAAATATCTAATAAATAAGCCGCATCAGCTTGTGATAAATATTTAACTAAATCTTCACTAAACGCTTCTGTTCTTGAAAAAGTATGAGGTTGAAAAACTGCTATAACTTTTTTATCTGGATATTTTTGTTTTGCAGCTCTTATAACTGTTTTTACTTCTGTTGGATGATGTGCATAATCATCGACTATAATAGCATCTCCAATTTTTTCTTCAGCAAATCTTCTTTCTGCTCCTGCAAAAGTTTTCAAATTTTTAGCAACTTCTTTAGCATCCATTCTTTCATAATAACAAACACTAATAACAGCTAAAGCATTTAATACCATATGTTTCCCATAAAAAGGCAAATCGAAGTGACCATAGTAATTTTCTTCAACAAACACGTCAAAACTAACACCATCTTCACTATATTCAACATCTTTAGCAACTACATCATTATCTTCTGCTATACCATAGTAGAAGATTGGTTTATTAAGTTCCAAAAATCTAGTATATGGATCATCACCGCAAGCTATAACCATTTTTTCAGCATTATTACCATATTCAGTATAAGCATCAATAACATCGTTAATATCTTTAAAATAATCCACATGATCAAGTTCTATATTTGTTATTATGGCATAATTTGGTTCATAAACTAAGAAATGTCTATAGTATTCACAAGCTTCAATAACAAATTTTTTGTTTTCTTTACTTGCATAACCATTACCATCACCTATTAAATAGTTACATCCTCCTAAATTAGTAAGAACATGTGAAAGTAAAGAAGATGTAGTTGTTTTACCATGGCAACCAGCAACTGTGATTAAATCAAACATATTAGCTACTTTACCAAGCATTTCATTATATTCATAGATTTTTAAATTTAATTCTTTTGCTTTAGCTATTTCTCTATGTTCATCTTTAATGGCAGTACTTCTTATTACTATAGTATTTTCATCTATTATATTATTTTCGTCAGTATAAATTTTAATACCACGCTCAATTAATTTATCTTCAGTAAATTCATGATTTTTATTATCATCATATCCAATAACTTCATATCCTAAATCATTTAATATAAGTGCAAGTGCACTCATTCCTGCCCCTTTTATTCCAACTAAATAATACTTCATGAGTAACCTTCTTTCTTAATTATCACTATATATATTATACACTAAAATATATAAATTCTCCTAGTATATTTTATTAAAAAGAAAAAGAAGATTCTTCTTCTTTTAATAAACTTTATATCTATTTACTTGAACAGTATCCTTCACCTATTCTTGAGCCTGAAACATAAACTTTATCTACTAGAAGGCAACTTGATTTTGTAACAGTGTCTTGGATGTAGCCACCTAAAGTTTTCGAAACAGTCATAACTGCTATAAAAATTGCTGCAACTATTATAATATATTCAAGTGTTACCTTACTTTTTAAACTAGTTAATATACTATTAATACTCATATTATTACCTCCTATTTTATAATTCAATTTTATAATTTTTATATTTCATTGTCAATTAGTACTTTTCTATTCCTTGATATTTCAACTAAATTAATTTCCTTAAAATAAATAGGATAAGATTTTTTAAATTTATCTAGTTTTATCTTTAAGAATGGTTCTTTAGTAGGATCTATATTAGATCTACTTATTGATAAGTTTATGCTTTTTATAATATCTGATTTATCTAATCCTTTAAATTTACTATTTTTTCTCATTAATCTATTATTCATTTCATTTAGAAGTTCTGGATAATAAGCAAGTAATTCTTTATATCTTTTTAAAATTAATTCAAAAGTACCAATTTTTGATATCCTATCAAGTAAATCACTATTATCTAGTGAAAAACCTTTAGGTTTATCAGGATATCTATATATCTTAATTTTGCCTTCTTTTGAAAATTTCATTAGTTCTTCAAGTGGATTAGATATTACCTCTTCTTCTAAAACTAGTATTTCTTCATCTGTCACATAACATTCTAATCCTAAATCTATATCAAAAAAAGGACTATCATCAACTTTATAAATTGATATGGGATTACTATACATAATCTCAAAAGCACCAGGTAATCTTTCTATAAGACTATATGGCTCATTAGATTTGATTTTACCAAAAAAATAAGTAATATCAGAACCTAATGTATGAGATTTTATAATAGCAATTTCTCTAGTAGTATAAGCTTTTAAATAATTCCCATAAGTACTAAAATAAGGATTTAAAAATTCTAAATTTTTCTTAGTACTACCATGATATAATTCCATTTTTATTCTCCTATCTTAATTTAATTATATCATAAAAAAAGAATAAGTTTTTAAAAACTTATTCTTTATATTCAAATTCTAAATCTAGAATTCTTACATTGTCTCCTTCTTGAGCACCAAGTTCTCTTAATTTATCATCTACACCCATTTTACGTAATTTATTAGCAAACCTATTAGCGGCTTCTTCTGTTCTAAAACTAGT
>JAFTYN010000141.1 GCA_017461465.1 Bacilli bacterium | reverse complement strand
GTTTTAATATAGAAACTTCCAAATATTAATATTAGTAATATTTGAGAATAGCATATAAAATATTTTCTATATTTAGGATTAGTTATAGTTGCTATATAAATTAATACTACACCTATTATAAATATTAATATCATTGCAATAAACTGTTTAGTAAATTCAATATTAACACTTAGATTACTCTCCATAACTACATCTTTAAACGTATAAGCTATGTAAAATAATATCATATTTGTAAATATAAATAATAAATAATTATTATTCTTATTTTCTTTTGAAAGCGGATTATTTTGTAAATAATGAAGACTTCCAAGAATAATCACAAATATAAATATATATCCATAACTATAAATGGCATTAAAATAATCTACTAAACTTTTATTAATAGTAGGTATAAATAATGCTATTAAAAATATTATTGTCATTTCAATATAAAATCTTGAATATTTTTTATCATTTTTATAATTAGTTAATTGTTTAATAAAGAATATTAATGAAAAAGCCATTGGTAGTAAGTATAATATTCTTTCCAATATAAAAGTTTTATAATAATTTATTTCATTAAATCCATAGTTATCTACAAAATTAGCTGGTAAGAAAATAAAGGCAGTTAGTCCAAAGGCAATTAAAATATCTAAAAAGATTTTATTTAGTATTTTACTTCTTTTATTTTCTTCTTTTGTTTTAGCAAAAAGAATACTTCCAACAAAAATAAATAATATTAAAGTAAATGCTAATTTATAATTAAATATTAATGATATAGATAGTGTTATTAAAAATAATTTTGAATTTTTACCATCAAATATTTTCTTTAGTCCTAAGACTAGTAATGGTAAAAACATCATTACATCTAGATGATTAATATTATAGTATGTTAAAAGTGTATAACCTGATAAAGTATAAATTATACTTGATAATATAGTATAAGTTTTATCTACTTTAATAAATATTTTATTTAATGAATAATAAACTATAAAACTTGCAATAACTAATTTTAATATAACGATATAACTTAACATATATGGAATAAAATCTCTTGGAACTATGTATATAAGCCAGTTAATAGGATTAAATATTCCAACATTTATCATAATTGAAGTAAGGTCAGTTCCGCCTCCTAGTTTGAAATCAAAGAAGAAGTCAGCCGTACCATGTAAAATATCATACATTTTATAAAACATCGGAATAAATATATCATCAATATTAACACTACCAATTAGGTTATCTCCAAATGGATATATCTTTTTTAATATAAGTAATACTAAAAAAATAAATAATACTAATGCTGGTGCAATAAAATAGTGCGCACTCTTTTTTATTTTTTCTTTCATACTATCACCTATTTAATTATAACAAAAAAAGAGACTTAAAGTCTCTTAATATTTGATTTTTTCAGCAATATAGTTAACTAATTCATCAATTTTAACAACTTCTTGTTTCATTGTATCTCTATCTCTTACTGTTACTGTGTCATTATTTAATGTTTCTTCATCAATTGTTATTGCAAATGGTGTACCTGCTATATCTTGTCTTCTATAACGTTTACCAATATTACCTGCATCATCATATGTTGTCATAAAGTTTTTAGCAAGCATATTATATACTTCATTTGCTTTTTCTGTATGAAGTTTCTTCATAAGTGGTAATACTGCAACTTTATATGGTGCTAAAGCTGGATGAAATTTCATATATTCTCTTACTTCACCATTTTCTAAAGTTTCTGATTCATATGCATTACATAATACTGCAAGAACCATACGATCACAACCTAAACTTGGTTCAATTACATATGGAATATATTTTTCATTAGTTTCTGGATCTAAGTATTCCATATTTTGTTTAGATACTTCCATGTGTCTAGATAAATCATAGTTTGTACGGCTAGCTACACCCCATAGTTCTCCCCAACCAAATGGGAATTTATATTCAAAATCAGTTGTTGCATTACTATAGAAAGATAATTCTTCTTTAGAGTGATCTCTTAATCTGATATTTTCTTTTTTCATGCCTAAACCTAATAACCAATTATTACAGTATTCTTTCCAATAACTAAACCATTCAAGTTCAGTACCTGGTTTACAGAAGAATTCAAGTTCCATTTGTTCAAATTCTCTAGTTCTAAAAGTGAAGTTACCTGGAGTAATTTCATTTCTAAAACTTTTACCAATTTGACCAATACCAAATGGTAGTTTTAAACGCATACTTCTTTGAACATTATTAAAGTTAACAAAGATACCTTGAGCTGTTTCTGGTCTTAAATAAATAGTGTTTTTAGAGTCTTCTGTTACACCTTGGAATGTTTTAAACATAAGATTAAATTGACGAATATCAGTGTAATTTAATTTTCCACATTTTGGACATACTATTTTATTTTCATTGATGTATTCTACTAATTTTTCATTTGACCAGCCATCACCAGTTTCTGCTCCTTTAGTAAATTCTTCAATTAATTTATCTGCACGATGTCTAGCTTTACAATCTTTACAATCTATTAATGGATCTGAGAATGTTGCTAAATGTCCTGATGCTTCCCAAGTTTTTGGATTCATTAATATTGCACTATCCATACCTACATTGTATCTACTTTCTTGAACAAATTTTTTCATCCAAGCTTTTTTTACATTGTTTTTAAGTTCTACTCCAAGTGGACCGTAATCCCAAGTATTAGCAAGACCACCATATATCTCACTACCACTATAAATAAAACCATGTTGCTTACATAAATTTACTAATTTTTCCATTGTTAATTCTTCCATACTTTCCCTCTTCCTATAACAAAAAACTTCTAGAATATGTAAGGACGAGCTTTGCCCGCGGTTCCACCTTACTTATTCTAGAAGAATCAGCTTAATTTATATTCCTCCGGTTTTCCACGCCATCATCGGATGTATGACAAAAATTATAATTGATAAAATATTATTTGTCAAGACTTAAAACACAATAATTATTTTTATTTTTATAATCAAAATTTAAAACGTTATATTCTTCTTTCATGCGCTTTATTTGTTTTTGATTTTTAGTTATTCCAATAGCAACACCTAAACCAGTAAGTATCCCTATTAAAACACCACCACAAACTATATATCTTTTTTTACCAATTTTTAAATTATATTTTTTACTTGTTATGTCATCTACTTTAAATTCATTTTTTTCTTTTTCTAAATCAATTACTTCATCACTTAAAGTTACTGTTGCAGGATTTATTTCAATATTTAAATTTCCTTTATTTTCATTTACTTTTTTATCCAAATTACTTGCTTTTACTACTTCAAATGTTATGGCATTCATATCATCAGTAACCACATTTTGAACTGTCTTAACTTCAGAATTTAAGAAACTAGAATCAACATAATAGAACTCATTTTCCACTTTTATTAAATTCCAATCACCAGTAAAATTAGAAGCATTATAATCTTTTAGACCAGTTCTATTCATAAGTGCTATTATTAATACTGCATAGTTAGCACTTATAGACTTTTCTAAATTTAAAGTAGCATAAAGAGTACCTTGAGAATAATATTTAAATAAATATGTTTCTATGTTTTCACTAGAAGTATTAATGATATCTTGATCATACTTTAATTTTTCTAATACATAAACAATAATTTTATTTAATTTTTCTTCTTCAGAATCACTTTCTTTAATTTCTAATTCTAATACCATATTATCTAAAACTGAATTTATATCTTGTATTTCTTTAAAAACACTTTCTTTCGATAATGCTAAATTAATTGAGTTTTCTTTTAAATGAGATAAATCTTCATTTGTTAAACTTACTGCTATATCATAAGGATTAGAGTTTACAATAATTAAATTTTTGATATTTTTTAACTGCTTATAATCAAATCTATTATCATCTTCTATAGAGAAAATTAAATCTTCTATGTTATTAAGTTTAGTTAAGAAACTTTTTTCAATATTAATATTATAAAGGGCTAGTGAATTTAAATTATAGCATTTTCTTACAAAATCAAAATTTTCTTTAGTCAGCATCACAGTATTTTTTTGTGCAAAAATACTTAAGTATTTTAAATTACTAAGACATCCTATTTGTTTTAAACTTTCTGGCACAACATTCAAGATAATATCTAAGTTTGTAAGATTATCGCAATATTTTAACCAATCCAAATCTGAATTATCTAAAATCACTAAAGTCATTTTAGAAATTGAAGATAAATCACTTACTGTTACAGAAGCTTCATTATCAATTTTTAAATGATATGCTACTTCATATTTATACGCTTCTGGAATATTTACTACATCTTTTGAAGATAATTTTTTAGTAATTTTACTTTCGCCCACTTTAAAACTTTGAAGTTCATTACTAGTAATATCTTCAATTGACATAACTACTTTGTTTGTTTTTAAGTCTTCCATATATTCCTCCTATTATTATAATAATACCATAAAAAAAGAGTAATTAAAAGTTACTCTTTAATATCTTTTATCCTGTTAATGGATACGCATAATCATTTCTTTCACATTCTAAACTAAATTCATATTCAAAATTACCTTCACCAGTTACATCGTCTATAAAAACACATGAATCCCCCATAGATTCTTCAGTTATTGGATTAATAACTTCTTCGATATAGCCATTAATAACTAAAGTATTAACATCAACTATATAAAAATCATCTGCTATTTTAGTCATATAAACTGAACCATCTTGAGCCATCATTGTTTTAGCTGCTTTTACAATAGTATCTACTTGTTTATCATAAGCCTTTCTTTTTGAATTATCAATAACTTTATTAACTGTTGGTACTGTTATTAATGCAATTAACGCTAATATTGTAATAACTGCTATTAATTCTACCATTGTAAAACCTTTATTACTTTTCATATTATCACCTAAAGTAATTATATCATAAAAATTATAAAAAAACTCAAGATTATTATCTTGAGTTAAAATATACAAATTTCAAATAATAGTGCTAGTGTTATACCAAGTAACATCCCCATTATTACTTCAAGTGGTTTATGACCAAGTTGTTCTTTTAAATCTGCAAATTTTATTTTTTTAAACTTATTTTGTTTTTCTACTACATCTGCAATATCATTAATAACTTCAGCTTGTTTTCCACTTTCAAATCTGACACCCATTGCATCATAACAAACAATAAAAGAGAATATTAATGCTGTTGCTACTAATGGATTATCAAAGCCATAATTGTATGCTAATAAAGTTGTTAATGACATTGAGAAAGTTGCATGAGAAGAAGGCATACCACCTGCACCATTAATTAGTCTATTCCAGTTTAAACTTTTATATTTTAATGATTCCATAACAAACTTGATAAACTGACAAATTACAAGTGCTATAAAAGGAACAAATATATATTTATAATCTCCCATACTCCACCTACTTAATCTTATTTAAATTTTTAATAAAATCTTTTGTCTTTAGATATATTCCTGTATATCTATCATAATAATCTGTTAAAAAATTATTTATTTCCATTTCTGATTGTTTACTTATATCTAATTTACTAATTTTATCTATCTCTACATAGTAAAACATTCTTATTAACTTTATTGTTTTTTCACTCACAATTTTTTCATTTTTAAGGCAATTATTACAAACATAACCACCTCTATAACTTGAAAGAGTAGCTATAGATTTAGTACTACCACATACACTGCAACAATCTAAAACAGGCATTACACCTAAATATTCAAGATATTTTAATTCTAAAATATTAGTAATTGTTAACGGATTAAATCCTTCATTTATTTTCTTTATGCTTGCGATTAATAAATCATATACTTCTTTATCTTGTGTATGTTTATTAACTTGCACAGCAAGCTCTAATAAATAACTTACATAACTTATTTTTTCTATATCAATTTTAATATTTTTAAAATTATCAATTATATCAACAGAAGTTAAATTAGAAAGTTTATTCTCATTATATTTGATAAAGAATGTACCATATGTAAGTTTATTAGTTGTACTTCTTAAAGAACTTTTCATAGTTCTAGCTCCTTTAGCCATCATACCAACCATTCCAAGTTCTCTTGTAAGCACATTTATTATTTTGCTAGTTTCACCATATTCTAGTTCACTAACAACAATTCCTTCTACTTTTTCAATCATTATTCTACTTCTTCAAAACGATATTCTTGCTCTACATCTGGGTATTTTTCTCTATCTACTTTTGAAGCAAACATTTCATAATCTCTAACCCAAATCTTACCATCACCATATAAAGCTTTATATACTACCATTTTTCTTAAAACTTCATCATTGTTTGATTCAGAGTCATATGCAATTGCAATAACTTCATATAATTTATCTTTAAAATGTCTATACTTTTTTCCTACTTCTATTTCTCTCATGTTCTAACTCCTTATATTTAATATAATATTCTATCTTTCCTGTATTTTTAAATAAATCCCATAATAACTTTTTATTCATATTTAGTCCACCTTTCTATTTAATTGTGGACTATATTATTTTTTTTATTCAATTTATTTATCAAAATCTGTAAAACCAAATTCTGCTAGTGTACTTTCTCTATCACGCCACTTCTTTATTGTTTTTACATATAATTCTAAATAAACTTTTTTTCCAAGTAATTCTTCAATGTCTATTCTAGCGCGAGTACTAATTTCTTTAATCTTGCTACCTTGCTTACCAATTATTATCTTCTTTAATGAATCTCTATCTACTACTATAACGCCATTTATAACATAATTATTTTTATTTTTTTCTACATTTTCTATATATGCTGTTATAGAATGAGGAACTTCTTCATCAGTTAACTCAAATACTTTTTCACGTACTATTTCACCCATTAAAAATTCCATAGATTTATTTGTAATATCATCTTTATCATAGAACTGAATTGAATCTGGTAAATACTCTTTTAGTACTTTTATTACTGTTTTTACATTATCTTTTTTTAATGCCGAAACAGGAATTATTTCACTAAAATTATATAAATCTTTATATTCATTTATTTTACCAAGTAATTCTTCTTTTGAGATTTTATCTATTTTGTTAATTATTAATATTACTGGTTTAGTAACATTTTTTAGTCTTTCAATAATAAACTTATCTCCTGCCCCAAGTCCCATATTTGCATCAACTAACATAAGTATTACATCTACATCGTCAATAGAGTAATAAGCTTGTTTATTTAAATAAGTTCCTAACTTATGATTAGGTTTATGTATACCTGGTGTGTCCACAAAAACTATCTGTGTATCATCTTCATTATAAATACCCTGAATTATGTTTCTAGTAGTTTGCGGTTTATCTGAAGTAATAGCTACTTTTTTACCTATAATACTATTTAATAAAGTTGATTTTCCTACATTAGGTCTTCCAATTAAACTTACAAAACCACTACGCATTTAAATCACTTTCATCAAATGGATATGGACAAAGTTCTTTTACTTTATAAACTTTTTCTTCTCCATTACCATTTACTGATATTACTTCATCTTCTTCATTAAAGAATTCTACAATTACTTGTCTACATGCGAAGCATGGTGTTCCATAATTACCATTTTCAAACATAATATATATTTTGCTAAAATCTCCCTTACGGTAACCATGTCCTACTGCATTATCAATAGCATTTCTTTCAGCACATATACTTGTGCCATTAGCATTTTCTACATTAACTCCTTGGAATTCATTTCCATCTTTTGTTACTACAATGCAACCAACTCCAAAATTAGAATATGGTGCATAAGCATTTTTTACTACATTTAATAATTTGTCTTTCATAATTCCTCCTAAAGTAATTCTAATATCTTAGGTAAAAAGATAATAAGTGCTCCTATAAAAGCTGTAATCGAAAATATCAGTGTTGCACTACTTGCTGTATCTTTAGCAATTTTAGCAAGTGGATGATATTTTTGTGTTTCTAAGTCTACGACAGCTTCGATTGATGTATTAATCATTTCTGTTGCTGATACCATACCAATTGACATTATACAAAATAACCATTCATAAGCACTTAAGTTAAAAAATAGTCCTGCTATTACAACCACTATTGCAGCCACAAAAATAATAATCATATTATGTTCACATTTTAATGCATACCAAATTCCTGATAAAGCATGACAAAAGCTTTTATAATAACGTACTAAAAAATTGCCGGCATCTTTATTTCGTAATATTCGCTTCATTTAAAATTTCCTCCTGAAGTGAAAACATAATTTCTTCTTCTTCTTTTTCCATATGATCATAACCTAATAGATGTAAAAATCCATGAACTGCTAAGAAACAAATTTCTCTTCTTAAATCATGTCCATATTCTTCCGCCTGACTTATTGCTTTATCAATTGAAATATATATATCTCCAAGCATTCTATGTTCTAACTTTATTCCATCTTCATAGTCTTCAAGCGCAAAAGTTATAACATCAGTTGGTCTATCAATATTTCGGTAGTTTTTATTTAATTCATGTATATAATCATTGTCAACAATAATTATATTGAATTCTAAATTATCTAGTTTTTGATTTTTTATAGCTATATCTATAACTTTTCTAACATCAACTAACTCTAGGATATCTTTTTTTGTTTCATTAAATATTTCTATCTTATTCATCTTTTACTCCTAACTACTAGTAATAATACTAACAAGTTAATTATAGTATAAAATGTGCTAATTTTCAAGAAAACCCCTATTTTAAAAATAATATATTTGTCCCCACTATTAATATATATTTTTTTATTACAAATTCCTTAATTTAATAATAGATAATCTGTTATATTCTCACAAATATTATAAAATATTTCTAATTCTATATTATTTTCGTTAAAACTAACATTTAAAACTTTAAAGTCGATTATATATTCGCCTTCTTTTAAGTTACTTTCTATTTCTTTTTTTCCTCTTGCTATCGCCATTTCATACGCTTCTTCTTCTGTAAGGATAGTGTCAATCATTAAATATTCCATATTTTTGCCATATGCTAAAAAAATGGGTAAAAATGTCGAAGAAAGTCTTATTTTGTATGAGGTTTCGTAGTTAGTGTATTTTGTACCATAAAGTATTTTTTTAGCATCAAAAATATTAATCATAAGAGCATTATTTACATTACCTGTATACCTTTTTTCCTTTATAATATAAGGGTATTTCAACTTTACAGTATACCAAACCTCTCCAAATACGGTTCCTTTAGCAGGAACGCTAGATTTTACATCGTCACCTAATTTTATGTTCCCGTTTATAATTACATCACCTTTTTTTACATACTGCCCAATTTCTTTCTCGACTACGCCATTTTGCGCTACTATTTTTTTTATGACTGCACTTTTTGATGCTATTATGCTTCTTGGTAGTAATTTTTCTTCTTTTTCTACTACCTTTCTCTCTTCAACCCTTATAATATAAGAGGTTCCACGTTCTTCAATTTCCATCCATTCTATCTTATTTTTATGTTTTTTTAATATTTCTTCTTTAATTTTTTGTATTTTTTTATCATCTATCTTCCTTTTGTGTACTTTTACCTCATATTCAGCTAACTCTTCTAAAATAAGGCTTTTTAAAGCCTGATTATCGTGAATTACTTGAACTTCAAAAATTGTATTACTAAGATTAAAAAGTAAAATAAAACTACATAATATGACAAAAATAGTCATCTTATTTACAGCTATAAAACGGCTTAGGCTTTTTAATCCTTTGTGTTTTATTATTCTAATTTTATATATACTTTTGATTTTTTTAACTTTTTTATATTCATTTAGATTAATATCTACTAAAATTTCATCTTTACCAATTTTTCTTAAATTTTCTATATAAATTTTGTT
>JAFTYN010000025.1 GCA_017461465.1 Bacilli bacterium | reverse complement strand
GATGTTTGTAGATATGATGAATGAAAAAGCTAAAAAGTTAGGACTAACTAATACCAACTTTAAAAATCCTCATGGTTTAGATGAAGTAAATCATTATTCAACTGCAAGAGATATGAGCACTATGGCTAGAGAGTTAGTTAAACATAAAAAAGTATTAGAGTATACAAGTATATATGAAACATATTTAAGAGAAAACTTAGATACTAAAGTGTGGCTTGTTAATACTAATAAGTTAGTTAGATTTTATGATGGGATAGATGGTCTTAAAACAGGATATACTAAGGGGGCTGGTTACTGTTTAACCGCAACTGCAAATAAAAATAATATGAGGTTAATAGCAGTAGTAATGGGAGAAGAAACGTCACAATTAAGAAATAGTGAAATAACTAGTATGATGGATTATGGATATGCACAGTATAGTTTAGAAACACTTTTAGATACTGATAGTATACTTGGTAAAGTAGAAGTAGATAAAGGAATAAATAGATATGTAGAAGTAGTACCTAAAGAAAATATTACTTTTTTAAATAGAAAGGTAGCAGCTAAAAAGAATGCTACATATAAAGTTAAAATGGATAGTGTTAAAGCCCCAGTTAAAGTTGGAGATGTAGTAGGAACTATTTATGTTTATGAAGAAGATGATGTAATAAGAAAGGTGCCTGTTACAGTTAAAGAAAGTGTTGATAAAATAGGAATAATAGGCTTATTTTTTAGAAATCTAGGAGATATTATAGCAGGTGATATAAAGATATAAAAAAACTGCTTTTAAGCAGTTTTATTTTGTTTGTTGTTTAATTAATTTGGCATGAACGACTATTCTTATATCATCATCATTTAAACATGTTGATAAAGTTAAAACTTTATCTTCAGTAGTTACTTCTGTATTAATTGTAGAAGTATTTCTCTTCTTCATTTCTTTAATCCATTTTTCTTTAAAATATGGTTTAGAAAACTTCGTTGTTATATAGTATGTTTCACTTTTTATAGTATAGATTGAAAAAATTTGATAGATATAATTTTTATACGGTGTAGATATTGAAATAGTATGATTATCTATATTATTTTGCCAAGATGTATTTAAGGTATTACGAAGTGAACCAAATACAGTTTTATTAATTCTACCATGACCATATATAATAGAATTATCATTTAAACTTAAATCTTTATTATTTCGATAATCTAAATATATCCATCCAGCTTCATTATAAGATTTATCATAAGCATGATTTAAATAAAAATCATTATTATTTGTTTGCACAACAGGATAGTTTACATTAGTATTATTGATTTTAATAAATGCCATAGTATCACTATTTTTTGATAGTAAACTAGTAAAGTCTACATTAGTAAAAGGTACACTTACATAATACCAGTAATCACTTACAACTTCTGGTTCTTTTTCTTCTTCTGGTGGATTAACAAGTTCTCCTTCTTCTTCTATTTCAGTAATAACTAAATCTTCTTTTATATCTTCTTCTAATTTTTCTATATCATCATTATCGTTTTTCCATTTCACAATTGTTAATAAGTTAAGCATAAGAATTATTGAAAATATGAGTAATAATGTAATAAAGAACCAAGGTCTTAATCTAGTTTTTTTCTTTTTCTTTTTAGTATCCTCCGTAATTTCTTTTGGTGGATTTTTTTTATTTTCTCTAGTTCTTAGTGAGGTGATATCTATTTCTTTTTTAGGTGTTTCTATTTTTCCATCATGTTTTAATTTTTGATATTCTTCACGTGAAAGTTTAGGCTTTTCAGTAGCATTATCAATATCTAAATTAATCTTCTTCATAGATTCACCTCGCTATACTATATATAATTATATCATACTCATATGTATGTAAAATATGTAAAGTCGATTTTTGCGATTAATATATGATTGTAAAAAATAAATTTATGGTATAATAGAATTACATAGAATAGGAAAGGAAAGATAAATATGAAGAAAATGTTCTATTTTGTATTTGCTTTCGTTGCTACTTTACTATTTGTTCCTAGTGTTTATGCACTAGATCCTGAATATAATTTAGAGATGGGAACAGAGAAGAAAGAAGTATTTTTAGCAAACGGAAATGCAATTATAGTTACAGCAGACCCTGATAATGCTGAAGGTGCTATTATCACTTGGGAAGGTGGCTCACAAAAAGTTACTAAAGCTGTTACAATTTTTGGTGGTGCTCATAATGACGCTACTGAACTTGCTACTACTTCAATTACTATGAATGGTGGTAAAGTTAAAAACATATTTGGTGGTGGCTTACATAAAAGTGGTGTAGGTACTTCAACTATTTCAATTAATGGAGGACAAGTTACTGGTTCTATCATGGGTGGTGGTTATCACGGATTTTTATCTGATGCTGACTACACTGCAGAATTAGCTAGTTTAACAGCTGCAGATGCACCAACATCACCAGTTTATGTAAAAGAAGCTAATATTTTTATAAATGGTGGTAACTTAGATGGCGCTATGATCTTTGGTGGTGGTGGCGGCTATAGCCGTACAGATATCGTTAACATTTATATTAATGATCATACTGGTACTATTGCTTACTTAATTGGTGGAGGTTCTAATGGTTATACTGGGAAGGCATATGTTACATTAAATGAAGGTTCTGTTGATGTTATGCAATCAGTTAATCGTGGAACTATGGATTCAACTTTATTAGTTGTAAATGGTGGAGAAGTTGAAAACTTATATGTAGTTGCTGAAGAAGATCCAAACGCTTTAGTAGGTGTTGTAACAGCAGCATCAGTTGTTGTAGAAGGTGGACTTGTAACTAACCTTGAAACTGGGGTAAGTGGTGGATTAGATGGTTCTAATAATACTAATGCTGTTCCAACAGAAGGTGTTTATGTAACTTATAATGAAGATACTGTTACAAATATTGATGAAACTACATTCCCAGAAGATGCAGTTACTGAAACAGTTACTTTAACAGTAGTAACTTTTGATGGTACTGAAACTGTTGAAGTTCCAAAAGGTTCAGTTTGGGATGAAGAAGAGTTAATTGATGAATTAAATGCTGACCTTAAAGATTTAGGATATGAAGTAGAAGGAATTTATGCTGATGAAGATTACACTAAAGCATATGATTTCTCAGTAGCATTAGATGCTGATACTACTATGTATATTAATTTAGTAGAAATAGTAGATGCTTCAAATCCAGCAACTGCTGATACAGGAGTAACTGCTGCTATCGTATTTGCAGCACTTGCAATCTTAGGTTTAGG
>JAFTYN010000005.1 GCA_017461465.1 Bacilli bacterium | reverse complement strand
TAAAGATAATGATATTATTAAGATTAATACAAATCAAAATAGTGCTGGACCATCTCGTGAATGGATAAATATGGCATTTACTTCGTCAGCAAGAAATAAGATAAAAGGATTTTTTAATAAAATAGATAAAGAAGATTATTTAAAGAAAGGTGAAGAAATTTTAAAAAATGAACTTCGTAAGAAAAAGTTTGTATTTAATGATTTCTTATCACAAGATAATCTAGATAAAATATTAAAAGAACTTAAATTTTCTGGTATTGAAGAACTTTATATTAATTTAGGTAACGGTAAGGTTACTCCTACAATGCTTATAAATATTGTTACTGATGAAAATGTAAGTAAGGCTGATTTAATTCTTAAAAAAGCATCTAATAATAAATTAAGCGAAGAATTACATCAAATTAAAAACGATATTATTGTTGATGGCATAGATGAAATTAAAGTTAATGTTGCAGCTTGTTGTAAACCTATTCCTGGAGATAGAGTAATTGGATATATTACTAAAGGAAATGGTATTACTGTTCATAGGGCAGTATGTCCAAATGTAAGTGATCTTGAAGAAAGATTAATTGAAGTTAAATGGAATAATAATATTAGTAAAAAATATAATGCTGCAATATTAGTAAGAGCTGATAACAATAAAGATGTTTTACTTGATATTATTGCCAAAACAGCGAATACAGAAATAGTAGTTCAAAGTATTAATTCAATGAATTCTAAAGAGGGATTTTTATTTGAAATAACTGTTTCGGTTGAATCAAAAGAAAAACTTATGAAATTTGTTAATGATCTTACTATGATTAGTAGTGTTATTGATGTAGAAAGGATTATTAAATAATGAAAGTAGTAATTCAAAGAAGTAAAAATGCCAGTGTTGAAGTTGATAATAAAGTAGTAGGTAAAATAGATAAAGGCTTAGTTATCTTAGTTGGTTTTACTGAAAATGATAATGAAAATATTATTGATAAAATGGTTAATAAAGTTATAAACTTAAGAATATTTGATGATGAGAATGGTGTTATGAATAAATCATTACTTGATGGAAATGGCGATATTTTAAGTATTTCACAGTTTACATTATATGCTGATACTAAAAAAGGAAGAAGACCTAGTTATATAAAAGC
The DNA here is from genome assembly GCA_017461465.1 of Bacilli bacterium. Taxonomy (GTDB): domain Bacteria; phylum Bacillota_I; class Bacilli_A; order RF39; family UBA660; genus RGIG4266. Next base: position 6,982 of record JAFTYN010000005.1, on the reverse strand, counting down.
ATTAAGAGGAGAAGAATCAACTATTTTATATGATATTTGGAATAATAAATTAAAAGAAGCAGGTATTAATGTTGAAACTGGGATATTTGGAGCAGATATGAAAGTATCTTTAATTAATGATGGACCAGTTACTATAATAATTGATAGTGAGGAATTTAATTGAAAAAAACAAATTTAAACTATAAACTTGCTAATACAGCACTTATAATGCTTATAATCTTTCTTATGTATCAAGCAAGAGGATTATGGAATGGTATTTTTGATAAACTATTTAGTATATTTATACCATCTTTAATCGCGTTTACATTTGCTTATGCTTTATATCCTTATACTCAATATCTAAGAAAAAATGGTATTCCTAAAGCTATAAGTATATTTATTATATTAGTTTTATTTTTTGGTATATTTATTTTAGTAGGAGCTTTTGCTATTCCTTTATTAGTTAGCCAATTAGGAAATTTATTTAATGGAATAATTACTTTTATTAAAGAAATATCTATTCAGTATGATATAGATTTTGGTCCACTGCAATCCACTTTAACTGAAATATTTAATGAGATATTAAAAAATTCAGGAAAATATATATCTAATGGTGCTATATCATTTGTATCTACTGGTCTTGGCTTTATAGGAACATTTGTTATAGTAGTATCTATGGGGATATATTTATTAGTAGATATGGACAAAATTAGAACTTTTATTAAATCAAGTTGTAAGAAAAAAAGTAAAAAGACATATAACTATGTAAAGGCTCTTGATAATGCTATGAAGGGATACTTATCAGGATTTACAAAAATAGTAATTATTAGTGTTTTTGAATATACAATAGCATTTTTAATTATAGGTCATCCTGATGCTGTTTTATTAGGTTTTCTAGCCGCCTTAGGTAATTTAATACCATATTTTGGTGGAATAATAACTAATTTAATAGCACTTATAACTGCTTTTGTAGTAGGGCCTTCACTATTTATTAAAGCATTAATTGTTTTTGCAGTTTTATCACTTCTTGATAGTTATGTTATTAATCCATTTGTATATGGAAAATCTACAGAGTTAGAACCTATTGTAGTTATATTTGCAATTTTTGCAGGTGGTATACTATTCGGAGTATTAGGAGTTATTATCTCTATTCCAATAGCACTTATTTTAGTAACTACTTATAAATTTTATAAAGATGATATAAGTGATAAATTAACTGAACTTAAAGAAGATACTATTTAAAGAATTTAGGAAACTAAATTCTTTTTTTAGAATATAATATAGTAAATTTTAGTTATTTTATTGACTAATTTTTAAAAGTTATTTATACTTGAAATTACAGGGGTAATTATTATTGCATAGAGAAGTATATATATAAAATAAGGCTTAGAGAAGATGTGGATGGTGCAAACATAACTTACATATATAGAAAGTAGCTATGCTTAAAATAATCGTAATTCTGCGTTAAAGATTAAGAGGTAGATTAAAATCTATAAAGTAAGGTGGTACCGTGCTTATTAGCGCCCTTACATTTATAGATTTTTCGTGTATTTAGGAGGATTTATGGCAAAAAATGAAGAGACTACAAATACTTATTATGGTATTTTAATGAATAGAAAACTTGTAGATAAAGGTATTTATCTATTTAAACCTGAATACTTAATAGAGGGAACTGTAGATGAATATGATGGTGAAGTATATTTTACTGATCAAATGGGAAATGAATTTTTAAGTATTCATGACTTAGATACTATTCATTTAGATGAAGAAACAGCAGTTGCGTATGTTATAAGTGAAGAAGAATTATTAAAACGTTATGAAGATTTATCTATTCATGAAGCAAAAGGAGAATACTTTGATTCATGCAGAGATGTTACACATGTAGGTTTCTATTTAGAAAAGGAAGATAAAATTGCAGTTATTCCTTTTGACTTTAGAACTATGTACGCTAAACTTAATGGTATGGATTTTTCTGGTGATGAGTCAGTAGTAAAAATTCCAATGAGTGAATTTACTAAAGATGGTTCTGAAAGTAAATATACTGTTACTGGTGATGACAAAGCTGGTTTAGATCAGTTTTTAGAAGAGTATGGTGGACAAGAACTTATTGTAATAGATAGAAAAGTTTTTGAAGATATATTAAAACTAGATACATATGAATCTTTAAAAGGAAAACTTGATGAAATATATACCCAGTTTAAAGAAATGACTTCATACTTTTTAAACGAAGATGGTTCTTTAACTGAAAATTTAGACTCTAAAGAACAAAAATTTTATACTACTAATGATATAAATGGTAATCATATAGTTGAACTTTTCGATGCATTTAATCAAACTGTTGAAGAATTAAATGATTTAAAAGCTATTCATACAGCTATAGACAAAGTAACTAGTGTATTTACTGATCTTACTTTAGTACTTGATCAATCAGGTTTTGAAAGACCTGAAGTAGACGCTGCTATTGAATATTTATACACTTTATTTGATGCTTATGATGAACTAAAAAAATCTGAAGATGTTAGTTATGTAAAAAGTAAAATTGCTAAACTTGCAGTAGATGGTAGAAGAAATATAGTTGCTATTGGTAAAGTTTATGATGATGTAGCAAAAAAAGAAAAACAAGAATTAACAGAAGAAGAACGTAAGCAAAAAGAAAAAGAACTTGCAGAAACATTTAATGTTGAGGCTAAAAAAATAAAAGTTGATGTTAGAGATGTAAAAAGATTTTTTGATGAAAAAATAGTAGGACAAGAAGAAGCAAAAAGAGACATTATAGCTGCTATAGTTATGAATATGCTTTCAGATAATCCTACAGATAAAAATAACTGTTTATTAGTTGGGCCAACAGGTTCAGGTAAAACACTTATTGCTGAAACAGTAAGTGAATATTTTGATATGCCTATGGAAATAATTGATACAACTCAGCTTACTATGCCTGGTTATGTAGGAGCAAATATTGAAGATTTTTTAGCAAGACTTATTGCTAAAGCTGGTGGAGACATAAAAAAAGCTGAAGAAGGAATCGTTGTTTTTGACGAAATAGATAAAAAAGGCTCTGAGAAAAACGACGATGTATCTGGAAAAGGTGTTTTAAATACATTACTGCCTTTCTTACAAGGAACTACTTATGATGTTAAATATAATGGTAGAACATACCCATTCAATACATCAAAATTAACTATTTTTGCAACCGGCGCTTTTACTGATGTAGCTAAAGGAAAGAAGAACAACTCAACTTCAGAAAACTATAAATCAACAAGAATTGGTTTTAATGCAAATATAGAAAGTAAAAAAGAAGTAACAGAAGATATAAAATATGAAAAACTTGAAATCGAGGATTTTGTTAAATATGGTAATATGCCAGTTGAAATAATGGGGCGTTTTCCTATTATTGCACAGTTATCTGGACATACTAAAGATAGCTTAAGAACAATATTAACAGGCTCTAATGTTAGTGCTTTACTTGGTGAAAAAAGAAAGTTAGAAAAACTAGGTGTTACCTTAAATTGGACTAATGGTTATCTTGATAGAGTAGCAGAAGAAGCTATTAAATTAAAAACTGGTGGTAGATCTTTAAAAACGACTGTAGAAAAGTCAGTTAAAGAAGCAAGATGGGAAGTTTTAGAAAGTCTAGGCACTTACTGCAGTATTGTTTTAACTGAAAAATCAGTAGATGATAATAAGGAATGTATTTTAATAGATCAAAATGGTGTAAGTCATAATTTAAGTGATATATTAAAAGCAAAGAAAGAGACAAGTTTAGTTAGATTAGAAGATACACCAAAAATAAAAAAATATCTTGATACTAGAAAATAGTTGACTAATTTTAAAAAAACAATTATAATTAATGTCATAATTATTGTTTTTGATTAGTAATTATGTTTTGATTTATAGAGAGTTAACGGCTGGTGGAAGTTAATATGATAACATAATGAATGACACTTAAACTTAAAATAATCGTATATCTGCGTTAAAGATTAAGAGGTAGAATTAAGTCTATAAAGTAAGGTGGCACAGCGCTAAAGGCGCCCTTACGTTATAGACTTTTTATTTTTAGAAAGAAGGGTAATTATGTTACAAAAACCAAAAGGAACTTACGATATTTATGGTGAAAAAGGTAAACAAATTGAATATATTGAATCATTACTAAAATCACTTATGAGTAAGTATAATTATGATTATATTGAAACGCCAATTTTTGAATCAAGTGAATTATTTCATAGAGGTGTTGGAGAAACAACAGATATAGTTACAAAGGAAACTTATGATTTTAAAGATCGTGGAGATAGAATGATGACTTTAAGACCAGAAGGAACTGCTGGCGTAGTTAGAAGCTTTGTAGAAAATAAAATGTATGGTTATGCAAGTATGCCTGTTAAAACTTGGTATTTTGGTCCTATGTTTAGATATGAAAGACCACAATCAGGTAGATATAGACAGTTTAAACAATTTGGCCTTGAAGTATTTGGTTCTGATGATCCAATGGTAGATGCCGAAGTTATAAGTATAGCCGTTAATTTTTATAAGATACTTGGTTTAAAAGGAATTAAAGTAAACATTAATAGTCTAGGTGATAAAGAATCTAGAGATAACTATAGAGAAGCTTTAATAAAACATTTTGAGCCAGTAATAGATACTTATTGTGAAGACTGTAGAGAAAGATTTAAAAAGAATCCACTTAGAATATTAGACTGTAAAATAGATCACGATAAAGAAGAAATGAAAAATGCTCCAACTACTATAGAATATCTTAATGAAGAAAGTAAGAAACATTTTGAAGCAGTAAAAGAACACTTAGAGGCACTAGATATTGATTATATAGTTAATCCAAGTGTAGTTAGAGGACTTGATTATTACACACATACAGTATTTGAAGTAGAAGCAGATATACCAGAATTTGGTTCACAAAATGTTTTATGTGGTGGTGGAAGATATAATGGTTTAGTAGAAGCAGTAGGAGGGCCTAACATGAGTGGTGTAGGTTTTGCCTTAGGTTTAGAAAGATTATTAAATGCATTAGAAGCTGAAAAAATTACTCTTCCATATGATAATAGTTTAGACGTATATGTAATTCCAATGAGTGAAAATGAAAAAAGCTACGCTTTTGGGTTACTTCAAGCACTTAGAATGTCAGGATTTAAAGCAGATATTGATTACATGAATCGTAAAATAAGTGGTAACTTTAAGCAAGCAGATCGATATAATGCAAAATTTGTAATTATAGTTGGTGAAGAAGAGATAAATACTAGAACATTAACAGTAAAAAATAATAATACAAAAGAAGAATATAAAGTATCTGAAGAATTATTAATTAATTTCTTTGATGATAATATAGAAGAAGAACATTAGGAGATGATATTATGATAAAATTAGGAAATTTAAAAGAACATATAGGAAAAGAAGTAGAAGTTCAAGCATTTGTTGATAACGTAAGAAATATTAAATGGGTACAATTTATAGTACTTAGAGACTTAACTGGTAAAGTTCAAGTTACCATTGAAAAAAGTTTAGAAGAAAATAAAGAAATGGTTGAATTAGTTAATGAATTAACTATTGATAGTACTGTTAAAATTAAAGGTAAATTAATAGAAAATGAAAATGTAAAATTAAACGGAATGGAAATAATACCAACTAGTATTGAAGTTACAAGTAAATGTTTAGGAGAATTACCATTTAACTATAATAATTTAGAAGGTGTTAATTTAGATACTAGATTAGACCATAGATTTATAGATTTAAGAAATGAAAAAAATGGTTTGATTTTTAAAGTTCAAAGTACTCTAATAAGATATATGAGAGAATACTTATATAATAATAATTTCACTGAAATCCATACTCCAAAAATGATAGGTGCTGCTAGTGAAAGTGGTAGTGAAGTATTTGAAGTTAAATATTTTGATAGAAAAGCTTATTTAGCACAATCCCCACAATTTTATAAGCAAATGGCAATGGCAGCAGGTATGGAAAGAATATTTGAAGTAGCACCATGTTTTAGAGCAGAAAATTCTAATACAAATAGACATGCTACAGAATTTACTTCATTCGACTTAGAGTTTAGTTACATTGATAGTTTTGAAGATGTAATGAACTTAGAAGCAGAAATGCTTGCTTATGGTTTAGAACATTTAAAAAATGAAATGGGTGAAAAAATTAAAGAAGTTTTTGGAGTTGATATTGTAGTACCAACATTACCATTCCCTAAAATGGCTTTAAGAGATGTATATACTGAAATAGAAGAAAGATATGGTTATAAAGTGGACGAAAGTGAAAAGACTGACCTTACTACAGAAGCAGAACGATTAGTTGGAAGACTTGCTAAAGAAAAATACAACCATGAATTTATGTTCATAACTGATTATCCAGCTGATAAAAGAGCTTTCTATCATATGAGAAATGAAGAAGGTGTACTTCAAGGATATGACCTTATTTGGAGAGGTGTAGAAATTACAAGTGGTGCACAAAGAGAACATCGTTATGAAGAAATTTGTAAAAATGCTGCATCTAAAGGATTAGGTGAAGATGTTAAATTCTATTTGGATTTCTTTAAATATGGTTGTCCACCACACGGCGGATTTGCAATAGGAGTAGATAGACTTACTATGCTATTACTAAACGTGCCAAGCGTTAAAGAAAGTCAATTCCTATTTAGGGGACCAAATAGACTAAATCCATAATAAAAAAAATAGACAAGAGTCTATTTTTTTGTTGCTTAAATATTTCAAAGTTGGTATACTATATATAGTAAGAATAGGAGAGTAGTTATGATAAAACTTAGACATAATAACAAAGCTTTTACGCTAGTAGAATTACTTGCTGTATTCATAATTTTAGGTATTATAGCAACTATTGCCATTGTCTCTTTAAGAGGAATTAAAGTAGATTACGAAAAATCAACTTACGAAGAGTCAGTAAAAGGATTATTGACAGCAGCACAACAAAAATATGCAGAAGAAGGATATACTGGTATGAATGCTAGTGGATATGGTGTTGGAGAAATAAATGT
>JAFTYN010000140.1 GCA_017461465.1 Bacilli bacterium | reverse complement strand
TCATAAAAAAATGACTCTATATTGCTATAGAGTCATCCGACTAGTATCGCTACTAATCTTTCAGGGGGTCTTTTGGTTAGCATGCTCATACCAGCTTAAAAGTACAAACACACTCGCGCGATATCATCACGCTATAATAATTATAAATGTATTTGTGTAAATTGTCAACCTATAAAAATTAGTCTAAATTTGTTGATTCTATTAACATTTTCTTTACTATTTTATTAGTGTCAACATCACTTTTCAAATAAATCTCTGCTTCTTCTTTGGCTTTTAATAAAACATTAAAATCATTTTTTATATTAGCAAGTTTAAAGTTCATATCTCCACTTTGTCTTTGTCCAAATAGATCACCTGAGCCTCTTAATTTAAAATCTTCTTCTGCCACTACAAATCCATCACTTGTTTTAGTTAGTACTTCTAATCTTTTTGATTCTTTATCACTAATTAAAAGGCAGTAAGATTGAAGATCATTTCTACCTACTCTACCTCTTAACTGATGAAGTGCAGATAAGCCAAATCTATAAGCATCAAAAATAACTATCATAGTCGCATTTTTAACATCTACCCCTACTTCAATAACAGTAGTACTTACTAATATTTGAATTTTATTATTTTTAAAATCTTCCATGACTTTATCTTTTTCTAAAGATGTCATTTTTCCATGAAGAACTCCTATAGTATATTTTTTTCCAAAAGCTTTATTCATTTTTTCTTCTAGTGCAGAAGTATTTTCCATGTCACTTTTGTCACTTTCTTCAATTAAGGGTGCTACTACATATATTTGATGACCACTTAATAATTCCTTATACATAGCCTCTAATACATCTTTTATATTTTCTTCTTTATATAAATTTGTAATTACTTTTTTTCTTCCACTAGGCATTGTTTTAATACTTGATACATCCATGTCACCATATATAGTAAGCGCATATGTTCTAGGTATAGGTGTAGCACTCATATAAAGAATATCAGGAGTAATTCCCTTATTTTTTAAACTTTGTCTTTGATTAACACCAAATCTATGTTGCTCGTCTGTTATTACTAATCCTAGATTTTTATAAACTATATCATCTTGAAATAAAGCATGAGTACCTATTAGAATGTCTATATTGCCATTCTTTAATTCTTCATTTATTTTCTTTTTTTCTGATGATTTCATCTTACCTGTTAATAATTTTACTTTTATATCATAATCTTTAAATATTTTTTGAATATTAATTAAATGCTGATTTGCTAAAATCTCGGTTGGCGCCATTAAAGCACCTTGATAACCACTTAAATAATTAATATATAATGCTATAAAGGAAATAATTGTCTTACCAGAACCTACATCACCTTGAAGTAGTCTATTCATTCTACTTTGACTTATTAAATCATTATATATATCTTTTACACTAGATAACTGATCTATTGTTAAAGTAAATGGTAAATTATTAATAAAATCTTCTACTTCTTTATAATCTACATTTCGCATTAAACCATCTTTTGCTTTTCTACTATTTTTCAAATAAGTCATCTTCATCATAAAAACAAATAGTTCCTCAAATTTTAATCTTGATAAAGCTAGTTTAAAGTTATTTGTACTTGTTGGATTATGAAGTTCTTTAATAGCATTTATTTTAGTATCAAAGTTATATTTTTCTTCTAAATAATCTGGTATATAAGAATCAATATAGTTTACAAATGGTAAAGCCATATTAACATACTCATTTAATTGCTTACTTGTAATACCTGGAGTTATGTGATAAATTGGTACTATTTCTGTTTTATTTGGAAGTAACCCAAAATGAAGATCAGATGCTACGATTGAATTAAATTTTTTATCATACTTACCCATAATAGTTATATTTGTTCCAACTAATAGTTTACTTTTCAAAAATCCTCTATTAAATATTGTTACATTATAAATATTATTGGATGAAAAAAATCTAAAAGTCATTCTATCATTTCTACCATATCTAAATAATTTAGCATCCTCTTCTAAATAACCATCTAATATTACTTTATCCCCATCCATAACTTTTGACATATCTGTTCTTTTTAATATGTCGTATCTAAATGGATAATATGTTACTAAATCTTCTATCGTATATATATCTAGTTTATTTAGTATTTTAGATGTTTTAGGCCCTATTCCCTTAAGTAGCTCTACATTCATTTAATCACCTACTATATACATTATATACGAACATAAGTTCTTATGTCAAACATTTATAATTATGTTATAATACATTTAGGTGATTTTATGGATAGAATACTTTTAATAACACATGATGCTGATATGGATGGAATGGGATGTGCCATATTAGCCAATATTATTTTTGATAATTTGGATGTAATATATACTAATCCTGATGATTTAGAAAGTATCCTGTTAGATTTAATAAATTCTAAAAAGCATTTAGAGTATAAAGAAATATTTATTACTGATCTAGGTCTTAGAAATAACTGTTATGAAATTATTGAATCTAATTTAAAAGATAAGCTACTACATCTTGATCATCATCAAACAGATAAGAGTTATAGTTGGAGTACTGTGTTAATAGATATTAATGGTTTTAAACCTAGTGCTACTAGCATCTTCTATGATTATTTATTAGATAGATTTAAAGACAATGAAATACTAAAAAAAGATAGTACTAGTGAGTTAGTTGAAGCTATAAGAAGTTATGACACTTATCAATTTAAACAAACTGGTAATATGCTTGGATATAAATTAACTAATGTATTTGTTAATATTGAAAGAAATGAACTATTACATAGTATTTTAGAAAGATTATATAGTAATGATACAAGTTTTAATTTAACTGACGAAGAAATTAAGATAAGTGATAGATGTGATAAAGAACTAGAAGAATATTTAGATTACTGCGACAAAAATCTAATTAGAATTAAGTTTTTGGATTATAATGTTGGTTTATCTATTTCCAATAAGTATCGCTCTAGTGTTGGTAATTTGCTTAGTGAAAAATATAAAGATGAACTTGATTTTATCTTAATAGCAGATTATGAAAGAGAAAGTTTTTCTATTAGAACTGTTAATGATATTAATGTTGGAAATATTGCTGCTACTCTTGGTGGTGGTGGGCATGATAAAGCTGCTGGATTTCCAATGAATGATGAAACACTTAAATTAACAAGTCCATACTTTGATAGAAATATACTAAATAAATTAAAAAATGAAGAAAAAACAAATTAAGACTTGACAAAAAAGGGTTTTTGCATTAGTATATGTAGTACCAATTCGAATTAACCGAATTGGACGCTAGTATCACACTAGCCAACCCCTTTTTATTCTTTTATAAGGACAGCTCGCAGGGGGGCTGTTCTTTTTTTGTTAAATTATGTTATAATTATTATGGTGATGTTATGGAAGTATTTGAATTTGTTCCAAGTGGTGTATGTTCTAAAAAGATGATAATTGAAATAGAAAATGGAAAAATTATTTCATATAAATCTTTAGGTGGCTGTCCTGGCAATTCTCTTGGTGTTAATGCACTAATTAAGGGAATGGATATTGATGAAGCAATTAATAGATTAGCAAATATTAAATGTGGTATGAGATCAACTTCATGTCCAGATCAATTATCAAAAGCTTTAATAAAGTATAAAGAAAAAGAAAAAGTAGCTAGTAATTAGCTACTTTTTTATTCTGTTGGTCTTTTATAAAAAGTCCCTTCTATTGATTCTGTTCTTAATATATTAACGAAAGCACTTTCATCTATTTTCTTTAATTCTTTTACTATTAAACTAACCTCATCTGCATCAACTATAGAATATACCATATTAACATCTTTATCTCCATAGAATCCTTTTCCTTTAAATAAGGTACCACTATGATTAGTTATATCTTTAATTAGCTTATAAACTTTATTTGGTTCTTTTGTTATTATTAACATTGTTGATTTTTGATATCTAGTAAATAACATTTTAATAGCTTGTGTTGACGCATATTGAAATATTATTGAATACAAAGCAATTTCAAATCCAAAGATTAATCCAGCTGTTAATAAAATAACAATATTGAACATTAAAATATAATTCCAAGCATCTTTTCCTTTTTGCTCTGAAAAATATATTGAAATGAAGTCAGTACCTCCACTAGTACCACCTAAAAGTAGACAAAATGATATTAAAGCACCATTAATAATACCACCAAAAACACTATATAAAAGCATTTCTTCTGTCCAAACATTAAAGGCTGGTATCAAGTCAACAAAGAAACCTGAAGTTACTATAACTATGCATGAAAGTAAAGTAAATTTTTTGCCGATAAATTTAAATCCAATATATATAGGAAATAAATTTAATAAGACATTAATTAATGTATATGATGGTTCAAATTCAAAAAATTTAACACATATTTGTTGTATTAATAGTGTTACTCCTGATAAACCACCAGGCAATAATCCAGCTGGCTTAACAAATATTCTAATATTAATTGCAAATAAGAATGAAACGAATAAAATTAATAAAGCTCTTATCCAAAAATTATTTTTCTTTTTCACTACTATCATCTACTTTCTACAATGATTATAACAAAAAAAGCAACATTATTGTTGCTTTTTTTTTATTTATTAGCTAAATCCTTATAATATTCATATCTTTTAATAGCATTTTCTTTGTTTTCTTTTAATAATTCTTCAGCTTTTTCTGGATTAATAGTTTTTAGCATACTATATCTAGTTTGACTATTTAAAAATTCT
>JAFTYN010000139.1 GCA_017461465.1 Bacilli bacterium | reverse complement strand
TAACTGGAGTAAGGATATGCAAAAATATTTCTTCACTCCTGAAGATAAAGATTTTGTATGGCAGTATGCACAACATGCTGCAATGATACTTCCTAATGGTAATGTTTTTATATTTGATAATGGAAATAATAAAAGCAAACTCGAAGAAGATGCTATAAAAGCTGATGATAATTATAGCCGTGGTGTTATATTTGATATTAACACTAATGATATGACAATTAAAGAAGTATGGCAATATGGTAAAGAAAAAGGTTCAAAATATTATTCTCCTTATATTTCTGATGTTGATTATTTAAATGAAAATCATTACTTAATCAATTTTGGTGGATATAGTGAACTTGATGGAAAAGTTAATAATACTCCTGCGGGTCTTGGAACAGCAAAAAATTTAACTACCCATATTGTTGAAATTAAAAATAACAAAGAATTATTTAAACTAGTTTTACCTACTAATATATATAGAGCTGAAAAGCTTTCATTATACGCAAACGATACATTTGTTTTAGGTGAAGGTAAGTCACTTGGAACTCTAGGAGAAACAGAAACTTCTAAATATGAACCAATATTAATTTTTAATAAAGATGCCAGTGAAGTTATAGAAAAATATAATATAAAGTTTGTTAAAGAAGATGATAGACTTGCTGTTACAGGAACATTTGATAAAAGTGATGAAGTATATATTGTACTAGATAATGTATTTAGTAAAAAATCTTATCAAATGATTATTTCATCAAAACCTTATACAGCATTATGCGTTGACTTAGGTAATAATAAAGAACTTACTGTTACAAAATATATAAATGATGTTGGTTTATATGGTAAATATTACTTATATATGAAAATCAATGGTAAAGTTTATGACTTTGATTTATATGTTGATTATAATTAAAAGAGTATAGAAATATACTCTTTTTTCATACAAAAAAACATGATTACTTTTGAATCATGTTTAGTAAATTAATTTTAAACATATCTTTTTCTGAGTGTTCTTTTGAAACCATTACACCTTTATATGTAACAAGTTCTGATTGATGACCCTCAGACAAGATATCTTCTGGTGTAAGCTTATCAAGCATTACTATTTTATTATTTTCATAAACTAAATAATGTAACTTGATATCACCATGAACTTTAGAAAACATTATATCTGTTGGAAGTTTAAGCTCATATGTTCTTGTTCCTTGAGCACTATTAGTAGAAACTAATTCTCCTAAGAAATTACCTTCTTTTAAAGCTGGATAATACTCAAAGTATAATTTTTTATATGCAAGCATGTTATACTTCTTTAAAGATCTTTCAAGTTTCTTAAATTCATTCTCATTTATATAGTCAAATAAATAAGTCTCCTTCATATACAAATTCCCCCTCTTACCTTGCACATGTTCGAATATTATATCAAAACATTCAAAATATGTCAATAAAAGGCCTTTCTACTAATTTTCTATATCTATTTCTACTACAGTACAACCTTGATTATAGTAGTATGTTTTAAAATCTATAACCTTTTTATTCTTTTTTAATGTTTCATTAGTTGTTCTTCTTAAAATACCAGAACCAACACCATGTACTATACAAAATAGGTTCTTTTTTTGCTTATAATTATCATTTATAAAATCATTTATCATAACTCTTGCTGTGTCACTATTCTCACCATGTAAATCAATACTAGGTAAATTATCAATAAATATTAAATCATTTAAGTGAAGCATATTTGCTATTAACTTCCTCTAAAGTAGGAATAGAATATCTTCCACCAACACGAGTTACAGAAATAGCTCCTGCTAAATTAGCATAGCTAACTACTTTTTCAATATCAAAGTTTTGAGTAAGACCATACATGAAAGCGCCATGATAAATATCACCTGCTCCTGTTGAATCTAGAGCTTTTACTTTAATAGAAGACATTATTTTAATATCTCCTTCTTGCTCATAAACACAACCCTTATCTTCTAAAGTAATTACTACATTATTTTTAAATTCATTTTTTAAATAATTATAAATATCAGTTATTGTAGTTAGATCGTCATAATCTACTTTAATACCTGAAACTTGCTCTGCAAATTCTTTTGAACAAACTAAATAATTAACTAAATAGCATAATTCTATTACTTCTTTTTTTGGTCTACCCGCATCTATTACACTTATGGCGCTAGGATATTTTTTTAATGTTTCCTTAGATAATTCAGGTTCATGACCATCAATTAGAATAAAATCAGGTGTAAAATCAAAATTAAGAACTCCTAGATTAACACTTGGAGGTCTATAAGCGAAAATAGTTCTATTGCCATTATCTTGATTTGCAATTACGAAACTAGAAGTAGTTTGATAATCTTTTGATTGAATAAGGTACTTAGTATTAACTCCAACTTCTTCAAATTCTTTTTTTATTCTATCGCCATAAAGATCATCGCCTACCATACCCGCAAAATAAGTTTCTATATTCCATTTTGCAAGTAAGTAAGCTGCATTAGAGGCTGGGCCACCACCACATTCAATCCTTTTAGAAATCCTATTTTTAGTATTTTCTACTGGATAACTATCAACAGGGATAGTTATATCATAAGCAGCATGACCTATACAAAGTACTTTCATTTTATCACCTTACGCTATT
>JAFTYN010000138.1 GCA_017461465.1 Bacilli bacterium | reverse complement strand
AGATATTCAGTACAATCTGGTAGTGGTTATACTTTAAATACTGAATTTGCTTTAAACACTGGTTTTTACTCAACAAAGAATATAGCTGCTTACGAATATGCTAACAATGATTTTAGTGCATCTTTACCTAATATGTTTAAAAATAAAGGTTATACTGTTAATTCTATTCATGCCAACAGTGGAACATATTATAGTAGAACAAACCTACATAATTCATTTGGCTATGAAAATCATTATGATTTAGATTATATAATTAAATTAACTGGTAAAGATAATGATTATAAAAACGATTATAATTTAGTAAAAGAACCAAAGGTTTTAGATTTAATGTTACCACTAGATAATAAATTTGTAACGTTTTTTACAACTTATTCAGTTCATTTACCATATCAAAATAATGAATTTTGTGATTTGAAATTTAAAGATAAGAAATATACAGAAATAGAGTGTATAAAATATTTAGCATCTATTACTGATGATATGATAGGTAAATTAGTTGATGAGTTAAAAGTAAGAAACCTTTATGATGATACAGTAATTGTTATAGCATCAGATCATCACATATATGGTTATAGCGATAAAAAAGAACTTCATAAGTTAAAAGGAACAGATGATGTTAATCTAATAGAAAACGTTCCATTTATTATTTGGATTAGCGATTTAAAAGCTGAAGAAAATGAAAAATATTTAGGAACTGCTGATATTCCTGTTACTTTATTTAATATGTTTAATATTGATTATGAGCCTAATAATTATTTAGGAACTGATATTTTTGATGAAGGATATGAAAATTATGTATTTTTTATGGATAATAGTTATTATGACGGAACTTATTATAATGAAGAAAATAAGGGTGATGAGAATATCCTAAAAAAAATAAGTGAGAAAATAAAGTTTAATGATTCATACCTAAAAAGCAATTATTATAGTCATTATAAGAAAAGTGGATAGTAATAATCTACTTTTTTTGATATAATTAACTCAAGGTGATTATATGAAAAATAAGAAAAAAGTATTATTTATTGCAAGTACAGGAGGACATCTTAATGAATTACTTCAAATTTCTTCTTGTTTTGAAAAATATGATTATACTCTTATAACTGAAAAAACTAAAAGTAATATGGGACTTTTAAAAAAACACCCAAATAGAGTTCACTATTTAGTTAGTGGTACATATTCTTCATTTAAAACTGCAATAGTATATCCATTTAAATTTGGATACAACTGTTTAAAATCTTTAATTTTATTTTTAAAGATTAAACCAGAAGTTGTTGTTACAACTGGAACTCATACAGCAGTACCAATGTGTTATATTGCACATATGTTTAAAAAGAAAGTTATTTTTATAGAAACATTTGCTAATAGTGAGAGTCCAACTAGATCTGGAAAAATGGTATATCCGATTGCTGACGTTTTTATAGTTCAGTGGGAAAGTATGCTTAAATTTTATCCAAATGCTATATTTGGTGGATGGATATATTAAGGGAGGTATATTATGATATTTATTACATTAGGTACTCAAGATAAACCTTTTACACGTTTATTAGAGGCTGTTCAAAGAGAGATAGATAATGGTAATATCAAAGATAAAGTTGTAGTACAAGCTGGATGCACTAAATTTAAAACAGATGATATGGAAGTCTTTGATCTTATCCCAATGGATGATTTTGATAAACTTATGAATGAATGTGATTTATTAATTACTCATGGTGGAGTAGGAAGTATAGTAGGAGGTCTTAACAAAAATAAAGTTGTTATAGCGGCTGCTAGATTAGAAAAATATGGTGAACATTTAAATGATCATCAATTACAGATAATTAATAATTTTACTAAAGAAGGATATATATTAAATTTAGAAGATTTTGATAATTTAGCTTTGTTACTAGAAGAAGCTAAAACTTTTAAGCCAAAAAAATATAAAAGTAATAAAGACAAATTTGTAAAATTAATTGAGAAAAAAATAAATGAACTAATAGGAGATGATAAATAATGAAAATTTTAGTAACTGGTGGTATGGGATATATTGGCTCTCATACATGTGTAGAACTTTTAAATGATGGTTATGAAATTGTTGTTATTGATGATTTTAGCAATTCTAAACCAGAAGTAGAAGATAAAATTAAAACAATTACAGGTAAAGATTTTAAATTTTATGAAGGAGATATAAAAAATAGAAAACTTCTTAATAAAATTTTTGAAGAAAATAAAATAGATGCAGTTATGCATTTTGCAGGTTATAAAGCTGTTGGAGAATCAGTAAAAAAACCTCTTATGTATTATGATAATAATTTAAATACAACACTTACTTTATTAGATGTAATGAAAGAACATGGATGTAATAAATTCATTTTCTCATCTAGTGCTACTGTTTATGGTAAACCACATACATTACCTATTTTGGAGGATTTTCCTTTATCTACAACTAACCCATATGGCACTACAAAACTTATGATTGAAATGATTTTAAAAGACTTATTTATAGCTGATAATGATTTAAATATAACTATTCTTAGATATTTTAATCCGATCGGTGCTCACGAAAGTGGACTAATTGGTGAAAATCCTAATGATATTCCAAATAATTTAATGCCTTATATTGTTAAAGTAGCAACTGGTGAATATGAATGTTTAAGTGTTTTTGGTAATGATTATGATACTCATGATGGTACTGGAGTAAGAGATTATATTCATGTTGTTGATTTAGCTAAGGGTCATATTAAAGCTTTAGAAAATATGAATGGATTAAAGTATTATAATTTAGGTACTGGTAATGGCTTTAGTGTATTAGATCTAGTTAATACTTTTGAAAAAGTTAATAATGTTAAAGTAAATTATAAGATAGCTCCAAGAAGAGAAGGGGATATTGATGCTTGTTATGCTGATGCATCATTAGCAAAAAAAGAACTTGGTTGGGAAACTACAAAAACTATTGAAGACATGTGCAAAGATGCTTATAACTTTGTTATAAAAAATAAGTAATATAAGTAAAAACAAGGCATATATTAGTATAGATGTATCAATTTGACAAAGATATTTTTGTATGCTAAAATTGTACTTGTAAATTTGTTTTGGCACATTATTCTAGTCAATAAGATTTACTATGAAGACGAACCTAAAAAGTCGTTAAAGAGCACATCTGTGAAACCTTTGGTGTTTGCTTCTTACGCCCAGTCTGGGGTGGATGCTGAAGGGTAGGATATTGGGCGACCACAATGGCATGTGATCCCGACCCAATATTCATGGAGACCTATTCTTGTGGTAAGCATATACATATATTGCATATTGACTGACTTATTACGAAATAGGCTTGAACCTATCATGTGGCGAAAGCTATGGATAGTGTAGCTTGTCTTGCGTGAGCACTTGGAATAATTGAACAATTTTGAGTTGATTTTAGCTAGATTAATTTGAAAATCGCAATTTGAAACTGTGTTTGCAAAAAAGAATTAATAGTAGATCGTTGGTGAGGAAATCTCCTAGAGTGCATTTATAAGTGGGATTGCAGTGCGTACTAAGTGGTAATCAAGTCGTACGATTTGGAAACAACGTACTTTTCTCTTTAAAGGGGAACCGCAAATTTGGTAACGAATTTGTAGAGAATGGTGAAATACAACTTGACCTAAGACGCAAAGTTAACTATTTATATAGCCAGCAATGATAATTAGAAAGAAAGGGACGTTAGTCCTTTTTTCTTTAAGTATAGGAGTATATGTATGGCAAAAAATAAAAAGAAAGAATCGAATGTAAAATGGATAATTCAGATAAGTATTTTAGCTTTTGTTATTTCATTTTGCTTTTCATTTGCATCAGAAACAATTTTAGCAAATGTTAATGTTTTAGTAGGAGTTTTAGTACTATTATTATTCATTTTAATAGGTATTATTTTTGATATGGTTGGAGTCGCTATTACTAGTTCTGATATCGGACCATTTAATTCAATGAGTGCTCAAAAAGTTAAGGGAGCAGATGTTGCTGTTATATTTGTTAAAAACGCTGCTAAATTATCAACTTTTTGTAATGACGTAATTGGAGATATTTGTGGTATTATTTCCGGTTCAGCTGGTGCTATAGTAGCTGCTTTAATAGCAGAAAATTTTAATTTACCAATTTTTTATGTTGCTTTAACTGTGGCAGCTTTTACTGCTTCATTTACTATAGGTGGTAAAGCTATAGGAAAAGGAATTGCTATTAAAAATAATATAAAAATAGTATCGTTGTTCTCAAAATTGGTATCAATATTTTACAAGAAGAAAAAGTAGTAATAATTACTACTTT
>JAFTYN010000024.1 GCA_017461465.1 Bacilli bacterium | reverse complement strand
GCATATTATGAGAAGAATCATGATAAATATTTTGAAACTAATGTTAATTTAATTGAATGGTTAAGAGGATATTCAGAAATAAAAGAAGAATCTTTTGTAAGAGGTTTCTTAGGTAGAATGTTATTTTCAGGTGAAGAATCATTAAAGAAAGTTAATGTACTTTCAGGTGGTGAAAAAGTTAGATGTATGTTCTCTAAAGTAATGCTTGAAAAAGGTAATGTGTTATTATTAGATGAACCAACAAACCATTTAGATATTGAATCAATAACAGCATTGAATGAAGGATTAAAGAGATATGAAAGTCCACTTATTATTTCTACATTTGACCAAGCTATTATAGATACTGTATGTAATAGATTAATTGAAATAAAGAAAGATGGCTCATATTTAGATAAACAAATATCTTATGATGAATATTTAGAAAAATATGGATTAGATGAAAAGGAATAATTTAATTATTCCTTTTTATTTTTTGTGTTATAATAAATATATATTGCCCCATGGCCAAGCGGTAAGGCAGTGGACTCTGACTCCACGATGCGTTAGTTCGAATCTAACTGGGGCAGCCAAGTATATAAAAGATATTTCAAGATAAATTTATGTCAAGAAATGTCTTTTTTATTTTTTTATTTAAATTAGTATTGTATAATATAGTTAAAGATAGGAGAGGATAAAATGAAGGTTGTTCAATACGGCTGTGGAAAAATGAGTAAATATACAATGAGATATGTTTACGAAAAAGGTGGAGAAATAGTAGGTGCTATTGATATTAATCCAGATGTAATAGGAAAAGATATCGGTACTATTATGGAATGTGAAGATAAAGGAGTAGTAGTTTCAAGCGTTGAAGATGCTAGAAAGGTTTTAGAAGAAACTAGACCTGATGCTTGTATTGTTACTACTATGAGTTTATTAAGTGATTTAGAAGATGCACTTTTACTTTGTGCAGAACTTGGTGTAAATGCTATTACTACTTGTGAAGAAGCATTCTATCCATGGAATTCTAATCCAAATTTAACTAAGAAAATTGATGAACTTGCTAAACAAAATGGATGTACAATTACAGGAAGTGGATATCAAGATATTTTCTGGGGTCAATTAATTACATCAATTTGTGGTGCTACTCAAAGCATTAAAAAGATTGTTGGTGAATCTTGGTATAATGTTGAAGATTATGGTATAGCATTAGCAGAAGCTCATGGAGCAGGTTTAACACTTGAAGAATTTGATGAAAAAATTGCTAGTGTTGATCGTATGAGTGATGAAGAAAGAAATAAACTTATTGAAGATGGTGTATATTCACCAAGTTATATGTGGAATGTAAATGGATGGTTATGTGAAAAATTAGGTTTAACAGTTAAAAGCCAAACTCAAAAATGTGTTCCAGAAACATATGGTGAAGATATTGAATCAAGTACTTTAGGTATGACAGTTAAAGCTGGAGATGCCACTGGTATGAGTGCTGTAGTTACTACAGAAACTGAAGAAGGAATTGTTATTGAATCAAAATGCGTTGGTAAAGTTTATGCACCAGATGAATTCGATAGAAATGAATGGACAGTAATGGGAGAACCAGATACTACTATTACAGTTCAAAGACCAGCTACAGTTGAATTAACTTGCGCTAGTGTTGTTAATCGTTTACCTGATTTAGTAAAAGCAGAACCAGGTTTTGTAGCAACTTCTTCAATGGAAGATTTATCATTCAAATTAAATATTTAATAAAATATAAAAGGGTATCAAAGATAACCTTTTTTTGTTATAATTAGATTAGGTGATATTATGCTTAAAATATATAATATAAAAGATAAACAAGAATATCTAGAAGAAGTAGCTATTTTAACCCAAAAAGAATGGGGAACTAAAAACTTAACAGAAGAAGAGTTTAATCAAAAAATAGAAAAGAAAATTAGTAAAATACTTTCTTTATTAGACCATCCTTCATATTCTAAATTAGTATTAATAAAAGATGATGATTTAGTAGGGTTTATCTCAATCTTCCCAGTAGATGGAGATGAAAGAACTGATTTATCCCCTTGGTATGCTACTATGTATGTAAAAGAAGAATATCGAGGTAATGGCTATTCAAAATTATTAAATGATGCAATATTAAAAGAAGCAAAAGATAGGGGATTTAAAAAGATTTATTTAAAAACTGATTTAATAAACTATTATGAAAAATTTGGAGCTAAATATATTGAAAAACTTTCAAATGGTGAAAATTTATACTATATAGATTTATAGGAGGATTTATGAATAAACATTTTGCAAAGCTCTTTTATTTAATAGGAATATTTCTAATATTGTTTTATTTTAGTTTAGATATTTCAAAATCATTTAACTTATCTACTATAGCAAGACCAATATTATTATTAAGTTCATGTTTATTATTTCATATAGGTGGTATACTTATTTCTAAACATAATAAGAATGATAAAGCAATGAAATTAAACTTAAGGATATACTTTATTTTATATCTAACTTTAATTCTTACCTTGACACTATTTGATCCAATGTGGGGAAGAAATGGATTAGAATTATTTAACTGGAATTCATATGCTTTTGAAGTTTATATTAATAATTCATTTAATATTATTCCATTTAAAACAATTTATTTATATATAAGAGACTTATTTAATTTGACACTTCCAACTGTAAATATATTTTATAATCTATTTGGTAATTTAGTATGTATGATGCCACTAGGATTTTTCTTACCTTTATTATTTAAGAAACTGGAAAAACCAAAGAACTTTATTATAACAGTTTTACTTTTTTCATTAGGTATTGAAATAATTCAATTTTTAACAATATCAGGTAG
>JAFTYN010000137.1 GCA_017461465.1 Bacilli bacterium | reverse complement strand
GCTGCTTATAAAGCACAATTAGAAGCTGAAAAAGCAGAATTAGAAGCTGCAGCAACAGAACTTACTGGAGAAACTTTAGAACAAGGCGGTCCAGTTAAATAAATAGGAGGATAAAAGGGATGAAAAATAAGATTAATCGTGTTATTACTTTAGCAAACGGAAAAAAATATTTTGTGTTAAAGCAAGCTATTTACAAAGGTGATAATTACTATATGGTTGCTGAAGTAACAGAAGATGGAAATGATTTAAAAGAAAAATTTGCTATGCTACATGAAGTAGAAAAAGATGGAAATGAATTAATTGAATTCGTTAAAGATCCAAAAACAATGCAAGTATTATTAGATCATTTAAATTTAGATTAAGAAGAAGAGAAGGAAACTTCTCTTCTTTTATTATATTTATAGGTACTTTATGATATAATTAAAATAGGTGATAATATGACATATGATAGTAGAAGTAAAACATTTAAAACATTAGATGAACAAATAGAAATATTAAAAATGAAGGGATTAGTGATAAATGATTACGATAGGGCTAAAGAAATTCTTTTTAGAGAAAATTATTTCTTTATAAGTGGATATCGTCATTTATTTATGGCTAACAAAAAAGATAATCAGTTCATAGAAGGAACTACTTTTGAAGAATTATATGCTATGTTTACTTTTGATAGAAAGATTAGAAACATATTTTTTAGTTTCATATTAGTAGTAGAAAATAACTTAAAATCAATTATAAGTTATCAATTGTCTAAGAAATATGGTTATCGTGATAAAGAGTATTTAAATCCTAAAAACTTTACTCAAGATGTGATGAAAAGTAGACAAGTTAGAGATATTTTAAACAAAATGAGAAGACAGATTAGAGTAAATGGACGTCAGCATACTGCTACGCTACATTATATTGATAACTATGGATATGTTCCAATGTGGATTCTAGTTAAGGTATTGTCGTTTGGAATTATTTCAGAATTATATAATATTTTAAAATTAGAAGATCAAATAGCTATAGCTGATATATATGGCTTAGATGTAGATACATTATCAACATATTTAAGCCTAGTTGCTAATTATCGTAATATATGTGCTCATGAAGAAGTTTTATATGAGCATAGGACACAAAGAGTTATACCAGATTCTAAATATCATAGAGATCTTGACATAGAAGTTGATCATGAAGATGAGTACATTTATGGTAAAAATGATTTATACGCAATAGTGATAATTTTAAAACAACTTTTAACAAAAGATGAATTTAGAGATTTTATTAACCAAATAGGTTATGAAGTAGATGTACTAGATGGAAAAGTAGATACAGTTTCACTAAATAGTATATTAAATCAAATAGGTTTTCCAGATAATTGGAGAAATATAGTGGATTTATAATATGAAAAATAAAATAATATACATAATAACAATAATTCTTTCGTTTTTTATAGGTGCAACTACTATGATAGTAGTATATAAAGTTTTACCTGTAAATAAGGAAGTTATTGAAAAGACAATAAAAGAAGTAAATATTAGTGAAACTAATTCTCTTTCAACTTCGATAGAAAAAATATTTGATTCTGTTGTTTACATATCGTCTTCTAAAGGTAGAGAAGT
>JAFTYN010000136.1 GCA_017461465.1 Bacilli bacterium | reverse complement strand
TGGGGCGAGATATGGGGATCGAACCCATGCATAACGGAACCACAATCCGCCGTGTTAACCACTTCACCAATCTCGCCATATGTGTTTATATTTTATCAATAAAATTTTATTTTGACAAGTACTTTTTTTGAAAAATATAAAATATAAATTGGTACCGGTAGTCGGACTCGAACCGACACGGGTAAAACCCACTTGATTTTGAGTCAAGCATGACTACCAATTCCATCATACCGGCATATGCCTAATTATAGCATAAATTTAAAGAAAATAAAATACAAAGAGAAAAGTTTTAATAATTCTCTTTGTATTTTGATTCATATAAATCTGTTTCTTCTATTAATACTGGCTTTTCTTCTTCTAGTTTTGGAAGTTCATCTAAAGAAGATAATCCCAAATAGTCTAAAAATTCATTCGTAACAGAATAAAGTTTAGGTTTTCCTGGTAAATCAGCTTTTCCATCTTCTTTGATTAAATTACGATATAAAAGTTTCTTTATCTGATAAGTACTATCTACACCTCTTATGTCATCTATTTGTCCTCGTGTGATTGGTGAATTGTAGGCAATAACAGCTAAAGTTTCTAAAGCTGAATTAGATAATTCTGATTTTTTTTCTTTTTCTAATAGTTTTATGTAATAATCATTATGTTCTTTTTTTGTAGTTAGTTTATATTTTCCACCTAAATATTCAATATTTAATCCACTTTCTTCTGACAAATACCTTTCTTTTAATTTATCGATTAAATAATTGATATTATCTTCTTTTAATTCTAATATATCCATTAATTCAGAAATTGATATTCCTTCGTTACCAACAACAAATAATATTCCTTCTAAAATACCTAACTTTTCCATCTAATCACCTACTGATATTATATCTATATTTCCAAAATTTTTATCTTGTATTATTTTCAAATCATTATTTCTAGCCATATTTAAAACCGACAAAAAGGTAACTACTATATAATCTTTAGAATATATATCAAATAATTCTACAAAATTTACTTTTCTTTTTTGCTTTAATATATTTTTTATTTGCTTACTGCGCTCTGCAACAGAATATTCTTTAGTTGTTACTTTAGTATTAAGAGGTTTTTCTAACTCTTTTCTTTCAAACATCTTATTCAATGCATTTATTAAATCATCAATTTTAAAATCTTCTTCAATATTATCATTTTCAACAAGAGAACTTAAGTCAAAAGGATCTTTTGAATACATTTTCATTCTTTCTTGTTCGCACTCTTTAAAAGTTGTTGTTATATTTTTATATTTTTCATATTCTAACAATCTTGAAATCAATTTTTCTCTTGGATCATCTTCATAGTCATCTTCTACTTCATTTTTATGTTTAGGTAGTAATGTATAAGATTTAATTTCTAATAATTCAGCTGCCATTACTAAATATTCACTAGCTATATTTAAATTAAGTTCTTCCATTTTTTCAATATACTCTAGATATTGTTTAGTTATCATCTCTATATTTATATCAAAAATATCCATTTCTGATTGTTTAATAAGATGGAGCAATAAATCTAATGGTCCTTCAAAATTGCCAATTTCTATCATATAATTCATATAATCACATCCGAGTCTTATTAAATTATACCATAATATTATTTTTAATAAAATAAATATGATATAATTAATTTGGTGATTTATATGAAAAAATTTAATATGATTGATGAAGTTTTCACCTGTGAAAACTGTGGTAAAAACGTAGATAAATTAAATTATACAGCACGTGATCATTGTCCATATTGCCTATATTCAAAACATGTTGATATTAATCCTGGTGATCGTATGAATGAATGTAAGGGTTTACTAGAGCCTATTGGAATTGAAAAATTCAAAGATACTTATAAAATAATATATAAATGCAAAAAATGTAATCAAATGCATAAGAACATTATAGCTAATGATGATAACATGAATTTAATTATTGAACTATCTGTACAAAAATAAAAAACTTCACTTACGTGAAGTTTTTATATTCCTATCATTTTAATTAAAGGTCTTAAGAATAAAACAAATAAGAATAAAATTGCAAATACTACTACTATAAAAATAATATTTCTTTTTTCTTGTTTTTTTGCTGTTGCTGCATCCATTTTAATTGCGTATTCATCTAATAATTCAGCTGATTGTGTTGTAGCATCTATTTCTATTTCTTCTGCTGTTGCAGTTCCTGAAGTCTTAATATTATCAGCTGTTATAGTAGGGTCTTTTTCCTCTTCTTCTACCTTAGCTTCGACACCAGCTGCTAAATCAACATCTACTGGAACAACATTTTCTGGTTTTACTGGATTAGGATTTACTTTTCCAATCGCAGGATCGGCTACGGCATTAGGATCTACTTCATCTTTTACTAATTTAGGAGCTTCTGGTGGTGGTGGTGCTACGACTGGTTCATCATTATTTTCTACTTGATTTTCGAAATTAAAATCATAGTTTAAATTTTGTGAATTTTCTGCAGCATTAACTACTTTTTCATTATTCTCCGCCATCTTTACAAACATATCCTTTCATTTCATACTGAGTTACAACATCAGTAATATTTTGATCATATTCTCCTAAAATAATAATGCTATTTACACCGTCAAAATCTATATCTGCTAGTTTTACTTTTTCTAAATCTACTACTAAAGATGTTGCTAAAGATAAAGTACCTGACAATACAGTTTCTATACTAAACCCTTCTAATTTTAGGTTTGTATCTTTTATATTCTCATATTTTTTTCTTTCAGAATAAATATAATTAGTATAATCTGAATCAATTCCCTCATAAGCCACTTTTTCGTTTATGCTCTTTAATTTAGAGTCAGTATTATATAAATATACACTAATCTTTTTAGAACCTGTTGTTATATTTCCACCATCTTGACTTGGAATTTCTGATGTTTCAGTATACTCACAAACCATTTGATTTTCTCCAATTGGTTTAACTATTGTATATTTATCCTCTTCTTCTTGTGGTTTACTAGTATCTGGTTCTTCTACTTCTGGAGTTGGTGGATTAGAAGGTTTTGGATTTCTTAATCCTGAAGTAAAATTATAAATATTTTTCATATTGAATACAAATACTCCAATTATTACTATTATAACTATATATATAATAGTATCTGTATTTCCTTTCTTATTCATTCCTGCTTGTTGCATAATTATCCTCCTATCTTATATAAATATATTATATCAAAAAATAGTTGTATTTTAAACAACTATTTTTAGTCTACAATATAATCGTTATATGAAGCTTTATTATATTTTTCTATTTCTTCTTCTAATATAACTCCTTTTTTAGCCAGGCAATTTAAACAACTTTTTCTAACTCTTGGGAAATAATACTCTTCTCCTTTATATAATGGGGAATAATAATATGGAGAAGGTAAAATACTTGCTAAAGTGATTGCTTGATTTAAAGAAAGATTATCTGGTGTGTCATTATAATAAATTTTACATGCATTTTTAATACCTAATTTTTTGTACCCCACACCATAATCTATTATATTTAGATAAATATCTAAAATTTCTTTTTTTGTTAATTCTTTTTCTAATCTAAATGCTACAAATAATTCTTCAATTTTTCTAGATATTTTTTTATCAAAGGAAAAATACATATTTTTGGCTAATTGCTGTGTTATCGATGAGCCACCTGCTGCTATACGAAGTGAAATTATGTTTAATATTAAAGCATGTAATGTTTTTATTAAATCAATACCTTTATGTTTATAAAAATTATTATCTTCAAGTGCTATAACTACTGTTATTAAATTTGGAGAAATCTTTTCTATAGGAAAATATGTATCTTTCTTTTTTAATTCCTCATAATATTTTTTTATTGGCTTTTGTTTTAATA
>JAFTYN010000135.1 GCA_017461465.1 Bacilli bacterium | reverse complement strand
TTAAACAAAAGTGGTTTTCCTTTTATAAATATTGTCAAAAATAATAATTAATGTTAAAATATAGTTGTATTCATAAAGTAGGTGATAAAATGAACGAAACAAAGGTTTATGATGCAAAAGAGATAGAAAGTGCTGCTATTTCGAGTGTTATAAAAGAGGTTGCAAGTAGTTTAGAGGAAAAGGGATATGATCCTATAAATCAAATAGTTGGTTTTTTAGTAAGTGGGGATCCAGGATATATATCTAGTTATAAGGATGCTCGTAAGAAATTAACTAAGTGTGAAAGAACTAAAATACTTGAAGTTTTAGTAAGTGAGTTTATTAAATAATGCGTTATTTAGGACTTGATTTAGGTACTAGAACTTTAGGAATATCCATTAGTGATGAAACTAAAACGATTGCTTCTGGTCTTACTACGTTAAGATTTGAAGAGGGAGATTATGATGCTATTTTAGATGATTTAAGAAAGATACTTGAAGAGAATAAAATAGAAAAGATTGTTTTAGGATTACCTAAGAATATGAATAATACTCTTGGAGATAGAGCTGAAACAACTATTATGTTTCAAAAGAAAATTGAAGAATTATTTAATATAGAGGTTATTCTTCAAGATGAAAGATTATCTACAGTAGCTGCTCATAATTATTTATTGGAGGCAGATATGTCACGTAAGAAAAGAAAAAAAGTAGTTGATAAAATGGCTGCTAATATTATCTTACAAACATACTTAGATATTGAGAAAGGGAGAAAGTAAAATGGAAGAAAAGATGACTTTTAAAGCTTTAAACAAAGATGGTGTTGAAGTAGAATGTGAAGTATTATTTACATTTGAATCAGACGAAACTAAGAAAAATTATATGGTATATACTGATAATACTACTGATGAAAATGGTAATGTTAGAGTATATGCATCTATTTATAATCCTGATCAACCAGAAAGTGATTTAATTCCAATTGAATCAGAAGCTGAATGGAAAATCATTGAAACTATTTTAGAAGAAATTCAAGCCGAAGTTAGAGAAAGTGCTTCTGAAGAATAAGCACTTTTTTCTTGTATAATGAAAAAATTAGTAAAGATAGCAATAATACTTCTAACTATTGGAGTATTATGTAGTGTGGTTGGCTTGATGCTTCTTTTTAAAGTAAATACAGGTGCAGTTTCTAAAGAAAGTAAAGAAGTAGAATTTGTAGTAGGAGAAAATGCTACTTATTATTCACTTGGTGCATCTTTAGAAGAAGCAGGACTTATTAAGTCTAATTTTTGGTATAAAGTTTATATTAAATTAAATAGTCCAAATAATTTACAAATAGGAACATATAAACTTAACAAAAATATGACTTTAGAAGAAATTATTAAAGAATTAGAAAAAGGTTCTACTTATGATCCTTATGCTGTAACTATTACTTTTAAAGAGGGGTATAATATACGCAAAGTAGCTAAAGAAATTGAAAAAGTTACAGAAAATAGCTATGATGATGTCCTTAATACTTTAAAAGATAAAGATTATATTAATGAACTTATTAATACTTATTGGTTCTTAGAAAATGATATTTTAAATACTAAAATATATTATCCACTAGAAGGATATTTATTCCCTGAAACATATCAAATATCTTCTAAGTATTCTGTTAAAGAAGTATTTAAAGTTATGCTTGATCAAACAGATAAGG
>JAFTYN010000134.1 GCA_017461465.1 Bacilli bacterium | reverse complement strand
TTCCAAAAGCATTACAACCATACATGGGTGGAAAAACTAAAATTGAAGTTAAATAATGGATGTTGAAGTATTAATAAATAAAGAAAATAGACTAGATGAAAATTATATACCTGATGATTTAGTAATAACTGATAATAATGAGAATAATTTTCATAACTTTATAGATCCTAATCATAAGCCAATGATATCTAAAAAAGTATATCCATATTTTCTAAAGATGAAAGAAGATGCTTTAAAAGAAGGACATAATCTAATTTTAGATAGTGGGTATCGTTCATATCAATATCAAAAGAATATTTGGGATGATTACATAGAAAAGTATGGACTAGAAAAGACAAAAGAATTAGTAGCACCACCTGGTGCTAGTGAGCATCAATCTGGTCTTGCTTTTGATGTAGCATTTATGAAAGAAAATAAGTTTGTAGAGCATGTAACCGATGATTTAGAAGAAACAAAATGGATGATAAAAAATGCTCACAAATATGGTTTTATTTTAAGATATCCTAAAGGAAAAGAAAATATAACAAGGTATGGATATGAACCATGGCATTATAGATTTGTAGGAATAAAGTTAGCTAAAGAACTTTATAGTAAGGATATAACATTAGAAGAATACTACCTAATGGTTAAAGTATAAAATAAAAAAGAAGTCGATGACTTCTTTTTATTATTGAGTTATTTATGTTATAATGTAATAGGTGATAAAATGATAGGAAGTATTATATTACTTATTATATTAATAGCAGTAAATGGAGTATTTTCAGGAACAGAACTTGCCTTTTTATCTTTAGATAAATTTAAATTAAAAGAAGAAGTTCATAAAGGAAATAAACGCGCCAAAAAAATAGAAGAAATGTTAGATGAACCAAGTAAATTTTTATCTACTATTCAAATAGGAATAACATTTGCAGGATTTTTAGCTAGTGCTTTTGCAGCAGATTATTTTGCAGATTATATTATTAATGCTATAGGAGAAACTGTTATACCGATAGGTGTGCTTAATAGCGTTTTAGTAGTATTGATAACATTAATTCTTTCATACTTTACACTTGTATTTGGAGAATTAGTTCCTAAAAGAATAGCCATGAATTATCCTGATAAAATCGCATACGATATGGTAAATATCATAAGTGCTATGATGAAAGTATGCTATCCGTTTATAAAGATTCTTACACTTTCAACTAACTTTGTATGTAAACTATTACATGTAAATAAAAAAGAAGAAAAAATGACTGAAGACGATATTAAGAAGATGATTATCAAAGGAACATATGAAGGTGTAGTAGAAGAACAAGAAAAAGATTATATGTTTAATATTTTTGAATTTAATGATAAGACATTAGGTGAAATAATGACGCCAAGTCAAGATTGTGTTATGCTTAATGTTAATGACAGTTTAAAAAATATTTTTAATTCAATTCATCAAAGCAAATTTAGTCGTTATCCAGTATATGATAAAAAGAAAAAAGAGATACTTGGAATTATTACTGTAAAAGATATGGTTTTAAATTATAGAAGCCGAAATGAACTTAAATTAGAAGATATTATCTATGAAACATTATACTTTGATGTTAATGATAAAATAGATGATGTATTTAGAGAAATGCAAAATAAAAAAGTTCATATGGCAATAGTTTTAGATGATGAGATGTTTGCAGGTAT
>JAFTYN010000133.1 GCA_017461465.1 Bacilli bacterium | reverse complement strand
TGCAAGAATGGCTGTTACAGTTAAAGCTGGTTCTAAATTAAAAGACGCTTTAAACTAAGATAAATAAAAAGGCATATGCCTTTTTTTCATGTAGGGAGGGATAATTTGTTTGAGAATTCGCTTAATTTATTAAAGAAGATAGAAGAACATGGATTTGAAGCATATATAGTAGGTGGTTTTGCTAGAGATAGATATATTGGTAGAGATAGTACTGATGTTGATATATGTACTAATGCTACACCAAAAGAGCTAAAGAAAATATTTAAAGATAGTATGCTTCCTAAAGAACAATATGGTTCTGTAACTGTAATATATAAAAAAATAAGATTTGAAATAACTACCTTTAGAAGAGATATTAAATATGAAAATAATAGATTACCGATTGAAATAAAATATATAAATGAACTTAAAGATGATTTGAAAAGAAGAGATTTTACTATGAATACATTATGTATTAATAGTAATGGTGAATATATTGATTTATTAAATGCTAGAATTGAAATAGATAATAAAATGATAAAGGCTGTAGGAAATGCAGAATTAAAATTAAAAGAAGATTCACTTCGAATTTTAAGAGCAGTTAGATTTGCTACAATTTTAGATTTTAACCTTGACGTTAATTTGAAAAATTCAATTGTTTTAAATGCACCACTTCTAAAAAAATTATCATATTATCGTAAAAAAGAAGAACTTGATAAAATATTTAGTAGCATTAATGTGGAAAAGGGGATTAAGCTTTTACTTGATTTAGGATTAGATGAATATTTGGAAATCCCAAAATTGAAAGATATTATTATTACTTCTTCCTCACTTGGTATATGGGCACAGTTAGATGTTTTAGATAAATATTCGTTTTCTAAGTTAGAACAAGATAGTATAAAATTAACACAAAGTTTAATAAATAAAAAAGATTTTGATTTATATGAACTATATAATTATGGTTTATATATACCACTTATGATAGCGGAAATAAACGGATTAGATAAAAATGAACTAACAAAGAAATATATGGAACTTCCTATAAAGAATAAAAGAGAAATAGTATTAGATGGAAACGAAATAGCAAAAATACTTAATATAAAACCATCTAGACAAATTAAGATTATAATAGAGGATTTAGAAAAGAAAATAATATATGGTGAAATAGAAAACAACAAGAATATATTATGTGAATATATAGTAAAGAATTATTCAAGTATAGTTGAATAATTCTTTTTTAGTTGATATAATTTATATAGAATAGGCGGCGTATATTATGAATAAAAAGAAGGGGTTTACATTAGTTGAAGTACTAGCTGTTGTAATTGTGCTAGGTGTAATTAGTGTTATTATTTATCCAGTATTAAATGGTATTTTAGAAGATAATAGAAAAAAAGCTTTTGAACAAAGTCTTAATGGTATAGCAAGATCTGCTGAAATGTATAAGGCAGCTAATAATAATAAATTTGAAGTCATGGAATATGATGATGAAAATTTAGATTTATCTTATGAAAATAATTGGGTTTCTGGAACTATTTCTGTAGAAGAAATAGATGGAGCAGATAAGATTTATCTATCTGGTTTTTATGATGGAGAATTTTGTGGTACTGGATATGAAAACCATTTTTCAATAAATAAAGGTGAGTGTCCTTCTTTAGCGCCAGATTATTGTTATGATTATTCTGAAAATATGATAACTTATTATCATGATGAATATAGTGCTTGTCCATCTGTTGTAACTATTCCAGAAGATATAAATGGACATGAAATATATGTTATAGGTCCTGAAGCTTTTAGAGAAAGCCGTGTATCATCAGTAACTTTGTCTAAGAATTTAGT
>JAFTYN010000132.1 GCA_017461465.1 Bacilli bacterium | reverse complement strand
TTAATATTCTTTATTAAACAATTAACTAATTATAAAAATGATAAAAAATATTCAAGATTTTATATTGAAATGACAATAATATTTTTAATAGCATTATTTATACCTGCTATTAATAAAAGCTTAGTAGATTATTTTAATGCTATTTATAGTTATGGATATATATTTATATTTGTGATTATTCTTGGAAGCCTTCATTATTTACAAAATAATCCACTTTCAAAAGAAACTAAGAATAATAATTATTTATTATTTATATTTACAAATATGATATTATTTTATATAGCTTATACTTTTAAAGATGTAGTTCTGGAGAGTAATCTAAGTGTTAGTATTGAATTTACTAAACAGTTTATTGCAATGATATTAATATTCATAATAGGTGTAGTATTAATTTATATAGCAACTATAACTAATCCTAAATATAGAAAATATTTTATATGCTATTCTCAAATATTACTAATATTAATATTTGGAAGTTTCTATATTAAAACTAGTGATGTATCTGAAAGCTTAAATACAAAAAAGGTAAAAGTATTAGAAGAAAGTATATATAGATATAAAGATAATACAGGTTCACTTGGAGCAAATATGTCAGCAATACTGAATGTTCCAAGTTTATCTAATGAAGTATTCTCATCAAGTAAAGATAATCAAAAAAATTACAAATTACTTGGTTATTTAACAAATGGTAATATTTCATATTCAGCAGGTGGAACCTTCTTTACAGATATGATTTTAGGTAATAAATATGTTATGAGTTATCAAGAGTTAGAAGATGAATATTATAATTTAATAAAAAAAGAAAATAGTATTTATTATTATGAACTTAAAAATAGTTTAGATTTTGCAATTCCATATAATTATAAAGAATATAATGAATATGAAAAAACAACATTTGATTATCAAAATAAGATATATCAAATATTATTTAATAAAGAAGATAATTTATTTGAAGAAATATCTCCAAACGTAAAATTAAATGATGTTAAAGTAACTGAAAAGGATTATTTTTATCCAGTTGGTGAAAATAATTCAGTTGAGTTTAGTATAGATATAAAAGATAGAAAAGCAGTATATCTAAATATAGATCATACATATGGTAATTTCTATAATATAACAGTTAATGAGAAAGTTATAAAAAATCCAGTTCTTACAGATAAACAAAATACAAAATTCCCAGTTTCAGAGCAAAAATTACTTTATTTAGGTACTTTTGAAAATGAAAAGGTAAATGTTATTATGTATACTGAAGGAATTGAGATAAAAGAATTTTTAGTAGGAATGATGGATGTAAATAAATATAAAGATTTATCTAAAGAAAGTTTAAAAACTAAAGTAGAATTAACTAATAACATTATAAATATTAGTATTGAAAACGATGATTCTTATGATGCATTATTTATTCCAATTAACTATTTAGATAACTATATAGTTACTAATAATGATAAGTATGTAAGTTACTTAAAAAACATCAATAATTATATTTCTATTGATTTAAAAGAAGGGAAAAATAATATTACTATTAAGTATGATACTCCATATATTTTAACAGGTACTATTATTTCATCTATTACCTTAGGAATATATATTTTCTTAAATAAATCAAAGAAAAAACAAAAAAGAGCTTAAGGCTCTTTTTATTGTTAAAATATATATAATATGGTACAATTAAAAGGGTTAAAAGGAAATGATAAATATGGAATTTGTAACTAAAATAAATGAAAAAGAATATGAAAAATTTGTAGCAAGTCATAAAAAAGGACATTTTATGCAAAGTTATTATTGGGGAGAAGTAATGCGTAATAAAAATTTTACTCCTCATTATGTAGGCATAAAGAAAGATAATAAGTTAATAGCAACTGCACTTTTACTTGAAAAAAAGATGTTTAAAAAACTAAGTTATTTTTATGTACCTCGTGGCTTTGTAATGGATTATAGTGATTTTAAACTTTTAGAATTTTTTACTAAAAAATTAATAGAATATGCGAAAGAAAATAATGCAATATATATTAAGATAGATCCTGATATAAAAAGGCATACTCTAGATCCTGATGGTAATATCTTAGAAGGTGAAGAAAACTCTAAATTAATGGATAAATTAAAAGAACTAGGATATATTCATAAGGGATTTAATACAGAGTTTGTAAATGAACAACCAAGATTTACTTTTAGACTTAATCTAGATGATGATTTTGAAAATATATATGCAAATATGCATGCAACAACAAGAAAGATATTAAATAAGAAAAATCAGTATAATTTAGATCTTTATATAGGAAATAAAGATGATATAAAAGATTTCTATATAACAATGGAAGAAACTGCTTTAAGAGAAAATTTAGCATGTAATCCAATAAAATACTATGAAAGATTTTATACAATCTTAAATAAACATAATATGAGTGATTTATATGTAGTAAAAGCTAATATAAATAAAGTTAAAAAAGTTTATCAAACTAGATTAGATGAAATAGAAAATAATATTAAAGAATTAAAAAATAAAGAATTTGGAAATAAGCAAAAAACAGAAAATAAAATTAAAGAATATCAAAACGAGATGGATAAACTTAATAAGGATTATGATTTAGTAAAAGAAATAAAAGAAAAAGAAATAGTTTTATCTTCAATTATTACTGTTAAATATGGTAATAAAGTTTGGACAGTTCATGGAGGTAACACAACTTTACTAAGACATTTAAATTCAAATTATTTACTATATTATACAATTATAAAAGATGCTCATGAAAATGGTTTTAAAATGATTGATTTCTTTGGTACAAGTGGTAATCCTAATCCACCTAAAGATAATCCTATTTATGGAATTCATAACTTTAAGAAAAGACTTGGAGGAGAATATACTGAATTTATTGGTGAATATGATTTAGTAACTAATAAACTAATGTATAATCTATATAATATTATTGTTCCAATAAGAAGAAAAATGGTTAAAAATAAACTAAAAAAGGAGCAAAAGCATGAAGAAAAGTAATTTTTTAAATGGCGCTATCATAGCTACTTTAGGTATAATTATTTGCAAAGTTATTGGTCTAGTTTATGTTATTCCATTTTATGCAATGATAGGAACAGCAGGAAGTACATTATATAGCTATGCATACTCTATATATGCTATTTTTCTTAATTTGAGTACTTCAGGTATACCTGTTGCAATAAGTAAAATAGTAAGTGAATATAACACATTAAAACAATACAATATTAAAGAAAGGGCTTTTAAAATTGGCTCAAGTATATTAATTGGTCTTGGAGTAATAAGTTTTATTGTAATGATGATATTTGCACCTGATATAGCGTATATGCTTAAAGGTAATGTTGAAGGTGGTAATAGTATAGAATCTATTGCTACTGTAATTAGAGTAGTATCATCAGCATTACTTATAGTACCTATCTTTAGTGTTACTAAAGGATATTTGCAAGGACATAAAATGATAGCAGCATCTAGCTTTGCTAATGTATTAGAACAATTAATTAGAGTTATAGTATTATTAGGTGGTAGTTATCTTGCTATTAAAGTATTTAATTTATCTACAACTACGGCTATTTCTATTGCTGTATTTGCGGCAACAGTAGGAGCTATCTTTGGTTATGGTTATCTAGTATTTAAAATTAAAAAGAATAAAAAAGAATTTAACAAAGACGCTAAACCTACCAAGGAAGAACTTAGTATTAGTAATAAAGATATCTTAAAAAAGATATTAATTTATGCTATACCATTTGTAATAATAGATTTAATAAATTCAGCTTATGTTGTAGTAGATTCATTAACTATTATAAAAACATTAACTGGTTTAGGTATGACTGCAGAAAATGCAGAAATAGTATTATCTAGTATTGCTACATGGGCTACTAAACTTGATATGATAGTAATATCAGTAGCAATAGGATTTGTAACAAGTTTAATTCCTCATATCACTAGTAGTTATGTAAAAAAAGATATGGATTCAGTTAGAAGTAAAGTTAATCAAGCATTTGAAATGTTACTTTTAATTGTAGTACC
>JAFTYN010000131.1 GCA_017461465.1 Bacilli bacterium | reverse complement strand
TTATCATATGAATTAAATGATAAACAAATAGAAAAAATGATAAATAATTATGTTGAAAGATATAAAAAATATCCAAATTTAGAATTGATAATATATTCAAAAGAAGAAATGATGATAAGCAAGTTTAATTTGCTTAAATATTATAATTTATCAGAACAAGGCTATTTAAAAGATAAATTTTCAAATAAGTACTTAATAAAAGAATATGATAACTTGATGTATATTTATAACTTTAAGCCAAGAAAAATAGATAATATTATGGACTATTATAAAATTGGTATAAATAATTTCAGAATTAATGTTGTAGATGAAAAAGATTTAAAAAAATAAATCTTTTTTTGTGGAAAAAATGAAAAAAATAAAAAAACAAAAAATGGAAAAAGTAAAAAATGGAGAAAAAAACCAAAAAAAGAATGTATATTTTTTACACTAATAAACCTTTGGAAAATAAGACCAAAACACTTATTTTGCAAATAAATTACTTTTTGCTAAAAAAAAGAAAAAAATCAAAAAATCAAAAAAATAAAAAAATGAAAAAAACTTTTTTTAGGAAAATATTTATAAAATAAGGCTTAACCCAAAATTAGCGAACGAACGTTCGAAAAAAGTATGAAAAAAGTATTGACTTTTGAAATGTTAGAATAATATAATTAAGGTGTAGAAAAAATGAAAATTAGGAGGATGGACATGGCAGTAACTGAAGAATTAATACCGGATCTATTAGTAGTAAAAAGAGATGGTAAAAAAGTAGAATTTAATGGACAAAAAGTCGCACTAGCAATCAAAAAAGGATTTGATAGTGTTATTTCAGAGGATGAAGAAACAAGAAAGTACTCTGAAAAAGATATTCAAAAGGTATATCAAGGAGTTTTAAAAAGAATAAACAAAGAATATAAAGAAGAAGAAAAAATTAAAATAGAAACTATTCAAGATATGATCGAAGATGAACTTCAAAAGAAGGGATATGAAGACGTTTATACTTCATTTAGTGAATATCGTGAGAGAAGAGCTCAATCTAGACAATTATTTGTTGATGAGAAAAAAATGCATAAATTTTTAAAAACAATCGAAAGTTTAGGTTTAAAATCAGCACATGAAGAAGATGCTAAAAGAGAAAATGCAAATGTTGATGGTGATACAGCAATGGGAACAATGCTTCAATATGGAAGTACTGTTTCAAGAGAATTTGCTAAATCATATTTAATGAAAAAGAAATTTGCAGAAGCACATGACAATGGAGATATTCATATTCATGATATGGACTTTATTCCAATGGGAACTACAACATGTTGCCAAATTGATTTAAATAAATTATTTAAAAATGGTTTTTCAACAGGACACGGCTTCTTAAGAGAACCAAATGACATTATGTCTTATGGAGCATTAGCAGCAATTGCTATTCAAGCAAATCAAAATGATCAACATGGTGGTCAAGCTATACCAGCCTTTGATTATTATCTAGCACCAGGTGTATTAAAGACATATAGAAAACAATTAAAACAAATGATATATGATTTATTAGATTATTCTGGTTTCTTAACTTTCATAAATATGGATAAGATTGTTAAAGAATTAGATAAAATAACTTCAATAGAATTTGATATTTCATTATTAGATGATTGTGCTAAGGGTTCTGAAGAAGTAAAAAATATTTTTAAGGTAGCTAAAGAAAAAGCACTACAAAAAACTGATAGAATTACTTATCAAGCAATGGAAGCATTTATACATAATTTAAATACTATGCATTCAAGAGCAGGTGCTCAAGTTCCATTCTCTTCAATAAATTTTGGTACTGACACTAGCCCAGAAGGAAGAATGGTAATTAAAAATTACTTATTAGCAGCAGATGCTGGTTTAGGAAAAGGTGAAACACCTATCTTCCCAATTAGTATTTTTAAAGTAAAAGAAGGAGTAAATTATAATCCTGAAGATCCTAACTATGATTTACTTAAGTTATCATGTGAAGTATCTGCAAGAAGGTTATTTCCAAACTTCTCATTCTTAGATTCTCCATTTAATAAAGTGGCATTAAAAGAAGGAGATTATAATACAGAAGTAGGTTACATGGGATGTCGTACTCGTGTACTTGGTAATCAAGTAGATCCTGATAAAGCTATAACACCAGGTCGTGGTAATCTTTCATTTACATCTATAAATTTACCAAGATTAGGTATTAAATATGGTATAGCTACTGGTTCAAGAGAAAAAGCCGATATGAAAGGTTTCTATGAAGAACTAGGGGAATTACTTGAACTAGTAAAAGATCAATTATTAGAAAGATTTGAAATTCAATGCAATAGAAGAATTTACAATTTCCCATTCTTATTAGGTCAAGGTGTTTGGATTGATAGTGAAAGATTAAAAACAACTGATCGTTTAAGAAGAGTTTTAAAACATGGAACATTAACAGTTGGTTTTATAGGACTTGCTGAATGTTTAAAGGCTCTAATTGGTAAACATCATGGTGAATGTGATGAAGCGCAAAAATTAGGTTTAGAAATTATAGGATTCATGAAAGATAAAATTGATGAATTTTCAGCAAAATATAATTTGAATTTTAGTGTTATTGCAACACCAGCTGAAGGTTTATCAGGAAGATTTACTAGAATAGACAAAGCTATATATGGTAAGTTAAAAGGAATAACAGATAGAGATTACTATACTAACTCATTCCATATTCCAGTATATTATAATATTTCAGTTGCTAGAAAAATTCATTTAGAAGCTCCATATCATGCTTTAACATTAGGTGGACATATCACTTATATTGAACTTGATGGAGATACTTCAACAAATGTAGAAGCATTTGAAAAAATAATAAGAATAATGAAAGAAGAAGGACTAGGATATGGTGCTATTAACCATCCAGTTGATAGAGACCCTGTTTGTGGATATGTAGGAGTAATTGGAGATACATGTCCAAGATGTGGAAGAAAAACAGGTGAAGGTGTAAGTGTTGATCACTTAAAAGAAGTTTGCAGTGATTGTAGATAAAGAAGGAGAAATGTATTATGAAAGAACAAAAAGTAGAAAAAGTAGAAACTAAAGAAGAAAAAAAAGTTGGTGAAGGCGTTCAATTCGAAAGAATTCGTCGAATCACAGGTTATTTAGTAGGAACAGTTGATCGCTTTAATAACGGAAAACGCGCTGAAGAACATGATCGCGTAAAACATGATACATCAGGAATTGCTTAAAATGGAAATTAGATTAGCGTCACCTATTCAATACGATAGTATTGTAGATGGTGAAGGAATAAGAGCTGTTCTTTGGACTCAAGGTTGTCCACATAAATGTCCTGGTTGCCATAATCCAATAACACATGATTTTGATGGTGGCTTTATTGCAGATGTTGAAGAATTAAAAAATGAATTAACTAATAATATGAAATATCAAGATGGTATAACACTTTCTGGTGGCGATCCATTCATGCAAATATCTGCAGTTTTAGAAATAGCAAAACATGTAAAAGCATTAGGAAAAAATGTATGGGCTTATACAGGTTTTACATTTGAAAAACTTATTGAAATCTCTGAAAAACATCCAAATATGTTAGAACTTTTAAATAATGTAGATGTTCTTGTAGATGGGAAATTTATTGAGAGTGAAAAAAGTTATGATTTGTATTATAAAGGATCACGTAATCAAAGGATTATTGATGTGGCTAAAAGTCTAGAAAATAAAGAAGTTGTTCTTGTTTCTAAATATGCTAAAGAAAAAACTTATAATAAATTAGCGGAAAAGAAAGACTATATATTTGTTTAATATATAGTCTTTTTTCATATAATAAAATATGAAGAAAAAAAGATGTGTAAAAGCAAAAGTTTTCCACAATAAAAAAATAAAAATAATAGTCTTTACCATCCTCTTTTTAATGTTTTCCACAGTATTATTTTTAAAATTCATTTCAAACAAAATGAAAGATATATTTATCCACATAGCAGAGGAAGAAACAAAAAGATTGGCTTCTATTGTTGTAAGTAATTCAGTAACAAAAAATGTATTAAAATATTTAGATACTAACACTATTTTTATTATTACTAGAGGGGAAAATAATAGAATTCAAACTGTTGATTTAGATACAGAAATTGTCAATAAAATTTTATTAGAATCAGCCAAAATCGTTAGTAAAAATTTAACTTATCTCCAAAAAGGAATGCTAGAAAAAATTGATATGGACGAAAGTGATTTTATTAATGTCGAAGAAAAAGAAATTAGGAAAGGAATATTTTATAAAATTCCAATCGGAGTAGCCACTAATAATATATTTTTATCTAATTTGGGACCAAAAATTCCTGTGCGTATATTTTTGATAGGAGATTTATCAACAAATTTAAACAATAAAATAACAAATTATGGCTTGAATAATGCACTTTTCGAGGTGTATATAAATTTTGAAGTAGTACTTACCATAATTCTTCCATTTAAGAGTTCATCATTTAAAGCACATTATGTAGTTCCTATAGCTTCTAAACTTATTAATGGAGATTTACCAAATTATTATTTTAATGGATATAATCAAAATTCTTCTATTTTAACAGTCTCAGTAGAATAAAAAAATCATATATGCTATAATAAAAATAGAGGTGTGAATATGGCAAAAAAGAAGAAATTGAAGGTTAAAAATTTATTTTTACTTTTCTTATTTTTAATTCTTATAGGGGTTGGAATATTTTGTCTAGTTAAGTTTGATTTATTAGGTAAAAATGAGATTATAGAAAAGACAAGCGACGCATATATAAGTTCTCTTGATAATACAGTTACTCTATATAATATAGAGGATTATAGTGAAGTAAAAGAAATCGTAAGAGGAACTAAGGTTAAACTTTATGAAAATGAGGTTACAAAGGAAGTAGAAGAAGGTTCAAATGAAACTCCTGAAACTTATAGAAAAATTAAATATGATTCAAATTTATATTTAGTTATGCCTGATGATGTAGTAAGTAAATATGAAGATTCGATTAAGGAAAAAGAAATATATGTAAGAACTAGTCTTACTACTTATAAAAATCCTGACAGTGTGGATATAGCAGGTTATCAAAAAAAAGGAACTAAATTAGAGATAACTGGTTTTGATACTTTAAATGAAGATGGTTCAGTTAATATGTATA
Organism: Bacilli bacterium; assembly: GCA_017461465.1. Classification (GTDB taxonomy): domain Bacteria; phylum Bacillota_I; class Bacilli_A; order RF39; family UBA660; genus RGIG4266. Next base: position 12,908 of record JAFTYN010000131.1, on the reverse strand, counting down.
AAGTTAAGGATGGAGAAAATGAATCTTATGTGTACCCAAAATATTTAGTATCTACTCAAGATGAAGCCAATGCAGTATATAATGAAAATGGAACTTATGATTATCATAAAGATAGAACATACTATTTTGAATTATATGGTGGCTCTGCTAAAAACTTAGATTATTATCCTTATGAAAAACCAACTTTTGAAGATAACACATTGCTAGCGCAATCTAAAACATATTATTTAGTTGGAACATATTATGTATTAGCAGAAGTTGATAAATATATAACACTTGCTAAAAATGCTGGTGCAACTGCATTTGTAGTTGATATTAAAGATGGTGCTTTAGCATATAAATCAGAAATAGCTAAAGAATACTCTCCAACTAGCCATCAAACAGGTATGAACTCAATTGAATTTTATAAGCAAGCAATTCAAAAAATTAAAGATGCTGGTTTTTATGTAATTGGAAGAATTGTATTATTTAATGATTCACAATATGCTAAGGATAATCCTGATGATTGTATAAAAACACCATATGGGGTTAACACTAATTGGGTTAGTGCTTATAGTAGAAAAGCGTGGGAATATAATGTTAAATTAGCTTTAGAAGCAATTGAATTATTTGATTTTAATGAAATTCAATTTGACTATGTAAGATTCCCAGAAGCATCATATAACTGGTCAAAAAATAATTATGATTTTAATAATGATTATAATGAAGAAAAAGCTCAAGCTGTTCAAACATTCTTATATTATGCTACAGATGAATTACATAAAACAAATACTTATGTATCTGTAGATGTATTTGGTGAATGTTCTGGCACTTATGTCACTGCTTATGGTCAATACTGGCCTGCTATTTCTAATATAGTAGATGTCGTTAGTGCTATGCCATATACTGATCATTTTGATAGAAATAATAGTGCCTATTGGACAAATCCATATCAAACAGTATATAACTGGGGAAAAACTGCAGCAGCTAGACAAAAAGAAATTCCTACACCAGCACAAACTAGAACTTGGATAACAGCATATGACACTCCATATTGGAATGTAACAAATATTTATGGAGCAAATGAAATATCAGCACAAGTTAAAGGTTTAGTAGATGCTGGGTTAGGATATGGTTTTATGACTTGGAATAGTGCTTCAAGTTACAGTAAATATCAAGCAATAGCCCCTGCATTTAGCAAGGAGTATTAAAATGAAAAAAATAAAAATTAACGAAAAAGAATTCGAAGTTATAAAAGACTATAAAGATGCTATAGAGATAGAAAAAATAGAAGAATTATATACAGATTATTTTGATAATTATGATTATATCTTAGGTGATTGGGCTTATGGTAAACTAAGATTAAAAGGTTTTTGTGATAAAACTAATAAGCAAAATAATAAAATAAATTCTTATGATTTAATAGAAGAATATATAAAAAAATATTGTGCCTATGAATGTAAATATTTTATTTTGAAAAAATGTATATAATCATTTGACAAAAAGGTAAAATTCTTATAAAATAAGACCCGTGTAAAAAAAACGCAAAAAAGGAGTAATTTTATGAGTACTTTTACCAAAGATTATGTTAATTATTTAGAAACATTAATTACTATTTTTACAGTTGATAAAGGAGAAGTTAAAGTATTACTTGTACGTAAATCCGATGATCCATACAAAGGATATTGGATTTTACCAGGCTCTATGCTTAAAAATACGGAAACTTTAGAAGATAATATAACAGATGCTGTTTTAGACCAAACAGGGTTACTAAGTGTTTATCTTGAGCAATGCTATACTTTTAGTAGCTTAACTAGAAATCCAGAAGATAGAGTAATTGCAACTTCTTTTATGGGAATTGTAGATAGTAAAAGTGCAGAAATAAAAAGGGAAGAAAGACCAGAAATCGTAAGTGAATGGTTCCCAATTAACAATATTCCGAAAATGGCTTATGATCATGAAGAGGTTATAAGAAGAAATGTTGAATTTTTAAAAAAGAAAATAGTAAATATAAATATTTTGAAAATTTTATTCCCAAGTGATTTTACTTTACCTGAAATTCAAAAAGTATATGAACAAATACTAGGTAAAACATTTGATAGAAGAAATTTTAGAAAAAAATTTATTGCGCTTGATCTTCTAGAAGATACTAATGAAAAGAATATAGGATTTAATGGAAGACCTGCAAAATTATATCGATTTAAAGATAATATAAAGCAAGTAGATTTGTTTTAGGTGGTGTTAGTATGAATGAGAAAGGATTTGGGATAACTGCAGTGTTTGCTTTTGCTGCTTTCTCAATAGTTGTAATTTTTATATTTTATAATTTTATTACAGAGGCGGTATCTGGCTTTTTAAATGTGAATAGTGGTATTCCTAATTATCATAATGAGTACAGTGTTTATAGTGAGAAAAAGTATAATCAAATTACTAACAATCCAAATAATGGTATTAATTATTCTGAATTAGAAATTGTAGTAGAGGATGCTGCAAGAAATTATATGCAAACTTACTATGCTGATATATATGGTAAAGATGTACTATATATAAATGTTAATAGTTTAGAACAAATGTCATATTTAACAAATCTAAATGATGGAACTAATAAATGTAATGGTTATGTAGAAGTGCTTAAAGATAATAATAATTTATTAGTATATAATGCGTATTTAAAGTGTGGTTATAGCTATACAACGTATGGTTATAATGCTACTTTAGATAAATAATAAAAATAGCATAAAAATGCTTGACATTAACTATTCCAGGTGTTAATATATTCTTGCATTCAACTAAAAGGTTTGCTTCGGCAAATCTTTAATTAGTGTTAAAAAGAAAACACCTGGATGTGTGCAAAGAGAGGAGGATACACATGCCTACAATTAATCAATTAGTTAGAAAAGGTAGAGGTTCTAAAGTAAGAAAGAGTAAATCTCCAGTTTTAGGAATTGGATACAACAGTAAAGATAAAAAACGTACTGCTCAAAATTCTCCACAAAAACGTGGTGTTTGTACTCGTGTTGGTACTATGGCTCCAAAGAAACCAAACTCAGCGTTAAGAAAATACGCTCGTGTTAGATTAAGTAATGGAATGGAAGTTACATCTTATATTCCAGGAGAAGGACACAACTTACAAGAACACAGTGTTGTTTTAATTCGTGGTGGACGTGTTAAGGACTTAATCGGTGTTCGTTATCATGTTATCCGTGGAACTATGGATACTGCTGGTATTGATAAACGTCGTCAAGGTCGTTCTAAATACGGTACTAAAAAACCAAAATCAGCAAAATAATTTAAAGAAATTAACAAATTAAATAAATTATAATTGGGAGGAGGAATAATATGCGTAAAAGACGTGCAACAAAAAGAGACGTTCTAGCAGATCCAATATACAATTCTAAATTAGTAACAAAATTAGTTAATAGATTAATGTATGATGGTAAAAAAGGAGTAGCACAAACTATTCTTTATGATGCTTTTGACATGATCAAAGAAAAAACTGGTTCAGAACCAATGGAAGTTTATGAAAAAGCATTAGAAAACTTAAAGCCAGCTCTTGAAGTTAAATCTCGTCGTGTTGGTGGTGCTAACTACCAAGTTCCAGTAGAAGTTAGAGCTGATCGTAGTGAAGCATTAGCTTTACGTTGGTTAGTTCAATATGCTCGTTTAAGAGGTGGACATTCAATGGCTGAAAATTTAGCTAACGAAATTATAGATGCATCAAATGGTGTTGGTGCAGCTGTTAAAAAACGTGAAGATACACATCGTATGGCAGAAGCTAATAAAGCATTTGCTCACTATAGATGGTAGTCTTATAAAGAAAGGAAATATATTATGGCTCGTGAATATGCATTAGAAAAAACACGTAACCTTGGTATAATGGCACACATCGATGCAGGTAAAACTACTTGTACTGAACGTGTTTTATACCATACAGGAAAAATCCATAAAATTGGAGAAACACATGATGGTGCTGCTCAAATGGACTGGATGGAACAAGAACAAGAACGTGGTATTACTATTACTTCAGCAGCTACTACAGCATTCTGGAAAGGTCATAAATTAAATATCATTGATACTCCAGGACACGTAGACTTTACAGTTGAAGTATCAAGATCACTTCGTGTATTAGATGGTGCGGTAGCATTATTAGATTCACAAGCTGGTGTTGAGCCACAAACAGAAACTGTTTGGCGTCAAGCAACTGAATTTAAAGTTCCTCGTATGATATTCTGTAACAAGATGGATAAAATGGGTGCTAACTTTGAATACAGTTTAAAAACAATCGATGACCGTTTAGGAGTTAATGCTAAACCAATCGAATGGCCAATCGGTGCAGAAAATGAATTCGATGGTATTATTGACTTAGTTACTATGAAAGCTTATCATTTCGATGGTAAACAAGAAGAAAATTATACTGAAATCGAAATCCCAGCTGATCTTAAAGATATAGCTGAAGAAAAACATATAGAATTAATTGAAGCAATAGCAGAATTTGATGATGAATTAATGAATAAATACCTAGAAGGAGAAGAGGTTTCTGTTGAATTAATCAAAAGAGCTATCCGTAAAGGTACTTTAGCAGTTGAATTCTTCCCAGTAATGTGTGGTACAGCTTTAGGTAATAAAGGTGTTAAACTATTACTAGATGCTGTTATTGATTATTTACCATCTCCACTTGATATTGAATCAATTAAAGGTGTAGATTTAAATGGTAATGAAATTACAAGAAATCCAAAAGATACAGAACCTTTCTCTGCATTAGCATTCAAGGTTATGACTGACCCTTTTGTTGGAAAACTTACTTTCTTTAGAGTATACTCTGGACACTTAACAAGTGGTTCATATGTATTAAATGCTACTAAAGATGAAAAAGAAAGAATTGGTCGTATTCTATTAATGCATGCTAATAACAGAAGTGAAATTAGTGATGTTTACACTGGAGATATCGCTGCTGCAGTAGGTTTAAAAAATACTACAACAGGTGATACTTTATGTGATGAAAAACATGCTTGTATTCTAGAATCTATGGAATTCCCAGAACCAGTTATTGAACTTGCTGTTGAACCTAAATCAAAAGCAGATCAAGATAAAATGGCTGTAGCATTACAAAAACTAGCTGAAGAAGATCCAACTTTCAGAGCTAGTACAAACCATGAAACTGGTCAAACTATTATCGCTGGTATGGGTGAACTTCACTTAGATATCATCGTAGATAGAATGAAAAGAGAATTTAATGTTGAAGCTAACATTGGTCAACCTCAAGTTTCTTATCGTGAAACTCTTACTCAAGAAGGTGAATGTGAAGGTAAATACATTAAACAATCTGGTGGACGTGGACAATACGGACATGTTTGGATTAAATTCGAACCAAATACAGATAAAGGATATGAATTTGTTGATGCTGTTGTTGGTGGTGTAGTTCCTCGTGAATACATTCCAGTTACAGATAAGGGATTACAAGAAGCTATGAAAACTGGTATTTTAGCTGGATATCCTATGATAGATGTTAAAGCAACATTATTTGATGGTTCTTACCATGATGTTGACTCATCTGAAATGGCTTTCAAAATTGCTGCTAGTATGGCATTAAAAGAAGCTATTAAAAAATGTAAACCAGTATTATTAGAACCAATTATGAAGGTTCAAGTTGTTGTTCCAGATGAATATCTTGGAAACGTTATGGGTGATATTACTTCACGTCGTGGTCGTCCACTTGGTCAAGAATCAAGAGGAAATGCTTTAGCAATTGATGCTATGGTACCACTAGCTGAAATGTTTGGATATGCTACAAGCTTACGTTCAAATACTCAAGGACGTGGAACATTCACAATGGTATTTGATCATTATGAAGAAACACCAAAAAATATAACTGATGCAATCATTAAGAAAAATGGTTCAAACTAGTTATTAATTAAGTTATAAAATACTTGAAAAATACCAAGTATTATTATAAAATATATTATGTAATCAAAAAGAGGAGGAATTTAAAATGGCAAAAGAAAAATTTGACCGTTCAAAAACCCATGTTAACATTGGTACAATTGGCCACGTTGACCATGGTAAAACTACTTTAACTGCTGCTATTTCAGCTCACTTAGCTGGGAAAAATGGTAACCAAAAAGTAGATTTCGCTAATATCGATAAAGCTCCAGAAGAAAGAGAACGTGGTATTACTATTAATACTGCTCATATCGAATATAACACAGAAACAAGACACTATGCACACGTTGACTGTCCAGGGCATGCTGACTATGTTAAAAACTTGATCACTGGTGCTGCTCAAATGGATGGAGCTATCTTAGTTATAGCTGCAACTGATGGTCCAATGGCTCAAACTCGTGAACACATCTTATTATCACGTCAAGTTGGTGTACCTCGTATGGTAGTATTCATGAACAAATGTGATATGGTTGACGATGAAGAATTATTAGACTTAGTAGAAATGGAAATCCGTGAATTATTATCTGAATACGGATTTGATGGAGATAACACTCCAATCATTCGTGGTTCTGCTCTTAAAGCTCTTGAAGGAGATGCTACTTGGGGAGCTAAGATTGACGAATTAATGGATGCTGTTGATACATGGATTGAAACTCCAGTTCATGATTTAGACAAACCATTCTTAATGCCAATCGAAGACGTATTTACAATTACAGGACGTGGAACTGTTGTTACAGGTCGTGTTGAAAGAGGTCAATTAAAACTTAACGATGAAGTTGAAATCGTTGGTCTTAAAGAAACTAAAAAATCAGTTGTTACAGGTATCGAAATGTTCCGTAAACAATTAGATTATGCTGAAGCTGGAGATAACGCTGGTGTATTATTACGTGGTGTTGCTCGTGAAGAAGTTGAAAGAGGACAAGTTCTTGCTAAACCAGGAACAGTTACTCCACATACTAAATTCAAAGCTCAAGTATACGTATTAAGCAAAGAAGAAGGCGGACGTCATACTCCATTCTTCTCAAATTATCGTCCACAATTCTATTTCAGAACTACAGACGTAACTGGTGTTATTGAGTTACCTGCAGGTGTTGAAATGGTTATGCCAGGAGATAATATCGAAATGACAGTTGAATTAATTGCTCCAATCGCTATCGAAAATGGAACTAAGTTCTCAATTCGTGAAGGTGGTAGAACAGTTGGTTCTGGTAACATTTCAGAAATTATTAAATAATTTTGATTAACAAATAAAGAGTATTGATTACAATACTCTTTTTCTTTTAATTAATATAAAAAAAGGATTATTTTAATCCTTTTTTTGCTTGTCTATACATTGAATATTTTATATTATGTGTAACTAATTCTAAATCTCCAAGATATTCAATTGTGCTAGAGCCAAAATTATTTTTAAAAGTTACTAATCCATTTAATTTTGGATTATCAACCCTTGGATCTGGCATTCCACCTAAATTAAATCTCTTAAATCCTAATTTTGAATATTTTTCAATTACTTTCCAAAGTATTAAATGCTTAGCACTGAAATTACGATATTTAGGATTCATTCCGTCCATATATAGGAATATTTCGCCTCTATTTTTAGCTATTAATACAGAAGCTAAAACAACTCCGTCAGGATAATCTTTAAGCATGTCTGTCGCCATAATTAATCTTGCTCTATATGTAGATAATTCTCTATCAGCATCTATTTTTCTTGATAATAATTTATTTGAATTATTTTTATTTGTGATAACACTATTATTTATTTCAGAACATAAAGCTTCTTGTTCTCTATATTTTTTTTGAATTAATTTTAAATAATGTGAAGTATCTAATTTAGCATAATAAAAATCCATTTTATCATGTTCATTAAAATATTTATATGAGTCTTGAAAATATTCAATATCTCTTGGATATTTATCTTTAGTTTCTTCATATAATAGATTTAATTCATTAGAATTGGCTCTAAATATTTTGATACCTTGTCTTTCGGCAGATCTAATTTTTGTTTTAAACTCTTTTTTGATATTTTTGAATAATATTCTATAATCTTTAGAAATATCTAACATAGCTTCAAATCTAGGCTTATAAGCTTCAAAACCAGAATTAAACCCATAGTGATAATATCCTAAATCTTTTAAATTTTTATATATTTCATCAAACTTAGGATTAGTACCAATTACTTTTTTCTTAGAATCAATAATATTTCTAACAATAATAGGAGATAGTTTAACTGCAACTATATCCTTTTTAGCTAGAAACTTTTTAACCTCTCTAGTAAAATTAGTAAGTAATTCTTTATTAGTATAATCAATTAAAAAACCTCTTGGAGCATAAGCGTAATTATATCCTTTTATTTTTTCAATTAAAAGTAATGAAGCTCCAACAATATCATAGTTTTCATATGCTCCTAAAAAAAGATAATTATATCCTTGTTTTTTCATTGTAGATGCATATTCAACAGTTTGATATATAGAATTAAACTGATATGTACTTATAAATTTTCTGTATTCTTCTTCATTAATTTCTCTTATCTCCATAATTTCTCTCCTTAATAAACATATACCTTATATAATTATATCAAAAAATGGATATATAATAAAGTCAAAGAGCATATATTTTATTAGGTGATATTGTGGAAAAATATAAAATAGGAATCCCTAATCTTTTCCTTTGTTATGAAGAAGGAAAGATAATTAAAAAATTTTTAGAAGTATTAAATTTTGAAGTAATTGTACTTAAAAATGAGATAATTGAGTATAAAAAAAATATTTGCTATCAACTAAATGAATTTTTAGCTAACATAAATGGTTTAAAAGATATATGCAATTATATAATAAATATAAAGTTTGATAGCATTGCTACGAAGGAGCGAGGATGCTCTAATTTTTTTGCGTCATATGATTTAATAAATAATACATATGACAATAATGTTTTAAATATAGTTATAGATAATAAAAACATGAGAACCTTATATAAAGAACTAATAAAAGTTTTTAGTAGATTTAATATAGACAAAAAAGAATTAAAAAAGGCTTATTTTAATGCAAGAATTAAAATAGCTAAAGAAAGAAAAAAGGAAATAATAGACAATAATAATATTATATATGAAGAAGGGAAAAAAATACTTATATTAGGGCATTCATATAATATTGTTGATGAAAAAATAATGAATAGAATTAAATCGAAATTAAATAGTAATTATAATTTGATATTGTGTGACAAATTTGATAGAGAAAAAGTTAAATTATATAGTAAGAATATTTCTATAAAAACTGAATCAAAATATATTAAAGAATCTTTGGGAGTAATAGAGATGCTAAAAAATAATATAGATGGTATTATTCTAATATCAAGCGATATGTGCATCTTTGATAATATGCTAGATGAATATATAAAAAGGAAATATAATATAAAATATATAAATTTAATAATAAAAAATGAGTTTGTAAATTTAGAAGAAAATTTAGAAGTGTTCTATACTTAGAATTCAAATGTTTTTAACGAATTTAGTAATATAATTGATAGATAGATATGTAAAAATGTAAATAAATAATCTAATCATTTTTGAAAAGGAAATGACAAAAATGTTAAATATAATATTTGTAGGATAAGATTGACATAAAAATAAATATAGTGTATAAATAAATAGCAAAGGAAGTGGATTATGCCAAAAAACTTAGTAATTGTGGAATCACCACATAAAACAGGGCCAATAGGCAATTATTTAGGTAAAGATTATAAAGTAGTAGCTTCAGTAGGACACATTAGAGATTTATCTACTAAAGGAAAATATGGTTTTGGTGTAGATGTCGATAATAATTTTAAGCCTGATTATGTTACTATAAAAGGAAAGAAGAAGGTTATTGATGATCTAAAGAAAGAAGCTAAAAAAGCTGACTTTGTATATCTTGCTACCGATCCAGACCGTGAAGGAGAGGCAATATCTTGGCATTTATATGATGCTTTAGGATTGAAAGAAAATAATTATGAACGTGTTGTATTTAACGAAATAACAAAAAATGCTGTTTTAGATGCATTTAATCGTTCAAGAAAAATAGATACTAATTTAGTTAATAGTCAAGAAACAAGAAGAATATTAGATCGTATTATTGGCTTTAGATTAAGTAAGTTAATTCAGTCAAAAACAGCTGGTAGTTCTGCAGGTAGAGTTCAAAGTGTAGCTTTAAAACTAGTAGTTGATAGGGAAAGAGAAATTGAAGCATTTAATGCTGAAGAATATTGGACTATAACTGCTAAATTTAATGATTTTGACGCTGAATTATTTAATTATAATCATAAGGATATAAAAGTAGAAAATGAAGCAGATGCTAATGAAATATTAGATAAACTTTCAAATGCTTTTAAAATTGAAAGTGTAGATAAAAAAGAAAAAGTTAAGAAATCGAAATTAGTTTACACAACAAGTACAATGCAACAAGATGCTTCTAGTAAATTAAATATGAATGCTAAAAAAACAATGAGTGTAGCACAAAAACTATATGAAGGTATTGATGTTGGAACAGAAACTGTTGGTTTAATTACATATATGCGTACAGATTCAACAAGATTATCTGATGAATTTATTAAAAATACATATGGATTTATTAAAGGTAAATTTGGTGAAGATTATATTGGCGTTGTAAAACAGGCTAAGAAAAAAGACAATGTTCAAGATGCCCACGAAGGTATTAGACCTACAGATATTAATAGAACTCCAGAATCTATTAAAAATTATTTATCTACAGATGAGTATAAACTATATAAAATGATTTACTATCGTGCTTTAGCATCATTAATGAAAGATGCTAAAACATTAAATACAACAGTTATACTTGATAATAACAATTATCAATTTAAAGCGACTGGACAAATTATAACATTTGATGGGTACTTAAAAGTTTATAATGAATATGAAGATACTAAAGATACAATATTACCACCATTTGAAACTTACAAAACAGATATTATAGTATCTAATGATATAGAAAAAGAACAACATTTTACTAAACCACCTGCTAGATATACAGAAGCTAAATTAATAAAAGAAATGGAAGAACTTGGTATTGGTAGACCTAGTACATATGCTCAAACAATGACAGTTATTAAAGAAAGAGGGTATGTAACTTTAGAAGATAAAAAGTTCGTACCAACTTCTACAGGAATTGAAGTGACAGATAAACTACAAGAAGCATTTAGTCATTTAATAAATGTAGAATATACTGCTAATATGGAAACAGATTTAGATAAAATAGCAGAAGGAGATAAAATTTGGTATCAAGTATTAGATGAGTTTTATAAAGAATTTGAACCATCAGTTAAAGAGGCTTTTGATAAATTACCTAAAAAAGAAGCAGAAAAAGTTGGAGAAGATTGTCCTAATTGTGGCCATCCTTTAGTAATTAGAAAAGGTAGATATGGTGAGTTCGTAGCATGTTCTAATTATCCAGAGTGTAAATATATAAAAACTGAAGAAAAAGAAGTATTAGAAATATGCAAATGTCCAAATTGTGAAGAAGGTCATTTAGTAGAAAAGAAGAGTAAACGAGGAAAAATTTTCTACGGATGTAACAACTATCCAAAATGTAAAACCGCTTACTGGGATATGCCAACAGGGGAACTTTGCCCTGAATGTAATAAAATGCTTACTAAGAAAAATGGCATAATAAAATGTAGTGAATGCGATTATCAAAAATAATCGCTTTTTTCTTTGGAAACTAAGAAAAAAATGTTATAATTAAATAGTATAGGAGGGTTAGATATGGAGTTAACTGAATTATTAAATATTTACAATTCTTATCTAGCTCAAAGTGAAGAATTATGGAGGTCACTTTGAACCTGATAAGAAAGTTAATCGTATAAGAGAATTACAACAGGAGATGAATGAACCTAATTTTTGGAATGATAAAAAAAGAAGTGAAAGTATAATAGGAGAGTTCAATGAATTACAAAATGCTTTAAATTCTCTTAAAGAGTTAAAAGAAGATATAAAAAATAATATTGACATGATTGAATTATTAAAAAATGAAAATGATGAAGAAATTAAAGATTTGGTCATAAACAATATAGAATTAATTAAAGAAAGATTAAAAGAACAAAAAGTTAAAATATATTTAAATGGTATATATGATAAAGAAAATGCTATATTAGAAATTCACCCGGGTGCTGGTGGTACAGAATCTTGTGACTGGGCAAGCATGTTATATCGTATGTATACAAGATATTTTGAAAAAAAAGGATATAAGTATGAAATAATAGATGAGCAGCCTGGTGAAGAAGCTGGAATAAAAAGTGTAACCATTCTAGTTAGAGGAAGTTATGCTTTTGGATATTTAAAAGCTGAAAAAGGTGTACATAGATTAATAAGAATATCTCCATTTGACTCTAATTCTAGAAGGCATACCTCATTTGCATCTGTATCTATATCACCTCTTTTTGAAAATTCAAATATTAATATTGAAATAGATGAAAAAGATATAAGAGTTGATGTATATAGATCAAGTGGATGTGGTGGACAAGGAGTTAATACAACAGATAGTGCTGTTAGGATAACGCATCTACCAACTAAAATAGTAGTAACTTGTCAAAATGAACGTAGCCAAATTCAAAATAAAGAAAAAGCTATGGAAGTTTTAAAAAATAGATTATATGAATTAGAACTAGAAAAACGTGCGAACGAAATGAAAGAAATCAAAGGAACTGAAGATGCAATTAACTTTGGATCACAGATAAGAAGTTATATTATGTGTCCATATTCAATGGTAAAAGATCATAGAACTAATGTTGAAACAAGTAATGTTGATAAAGTATTAGATGGAGAGTTAGATATGTTTATAAATGAATATTTAACTAGAGGTAATTAATATGTCAAAAAATGATAATAATATAATAAAAGAAATATATAAGAAAGATAGATTAAAAAGAATATTATATCTAATTGGAGGAATGTTAATTGTTTCATTAGCATTTAATATCTTTTTAATGCCGAGTGA
>JAFTYN010000130.1 GCA_017461465.1 Bacilli bacterium | reverse complement strand
TTATTAAATGATTTACTTGGAATAGGAGAAGAAAGTACTAATTTATTTTTAGCATCAACATCATTACTTGCAACACTTCAAATGTTTATAGCTAGTAAAACATTTAAAAATGAATTATTCAAAATATTTATTTTCCTTGGACTATTTATTTCAATAATATTAGTAGTAACATATTTTGATTTAGATATGGGTTTAATATTATTAATTATCAATTCATTGTTATTTATAGTTCATTTATTAAGTAATAAATATAAATATGAATTATTAAGTATTTTTACATTAATATCAATATATATAGCAACAATAATAACTATGTTATGTTTTGAAGAGATGATGTTCCTAACTAATTTATTAAATTTAATACTTTTAGTATCTGAAATTATCATAATTAATAAATCTAATTCAAAACCAGTACAAGTTACTAATGCATTATTAATACCAATTGTTTTAATGACAGCATTAGGTAGTTCTAGTATTGATAATGAACTAAAAAGTATTTTATTAGTATCTCTAACATCATTAATCTATGTGTTACTTGCAATGACTAAATATTTAGAGAAACATTCATTATTTTCTAAAATATTTATACCACTAGCAAATTTATTAACAATAGCATTCTTATTTGATGTAATTAATTATTCAGGAACATATTTTAGTGGTCTTATACTATCACTAATTGTTCTTGTAATTAACATCCTTATATTATTATCGAAAAACGATGTTATAAAATTAGAAAAATATTTAACACCAATTAAAATGATTCCTTTAATTGGAATAATAGGAACTAATATACTAAATTTAACAGATTATCAAATATTCACAATAATATTTTTATCATATGGAATATTAATGAATTTCCTTAAAGATAAAAAAATATTTAACTTTATGTTTATTGTAGAAGTATTATTAATATTATACTTATTAATAGAAGAATACTATGCGACAGAAATATTTAGTTTACTTGCAACTTTATTTGGAGTAATCGCATTATATGCTCTTATTGAAGGTCAAAAAGATAATAAATTTATACAAAAATCAAAAATATTCTATTTTGTATTAATGTTATTATCTATAAATACACTTCTATCTTCAAACTTATTTTCTTTAAATAATATATTTATGTATTTAATTATTATTGTATTATATATCATAATTATTTTATTATTTAGAAATGATAAGGTTAAGTATACAATTACTTCATATGCATTAATTCTTCCAATTAATTCACTTATGAATCTTAATTATTTAGATAATGATTTATTAACTATAATTAGAGCTATGCTTGTAATATATTTATCATTTATAACTTGCCACAATTTAATAAAAGATAAAGAATTTAAGATAGGGTTACTTGCCGTATTAAATGGTGTAGTTCTAGCTAGTATTGTCTTTAATGGCAGTTTAATAGTTTCATTATTTATAGGTATAATGGCTTTATTATATATCTTGCTAGGATTACTTACTGATGAATATAAAAACTTCTTTATAATAGGGATTATATTTACAGTAATAAATGTAATATACCAATTAAGAAACTTATGGGTTATGGTTCCATTATGGTTATACTTATTAATTATAGGTTCAATCCTAATTGGATTAGTTACATATAAAGAAATTAAAAGAAAGTAATTTTACTTTCTTTTTTGTTTAAAAAGACAAAATATTTAACATAATAATCATAGAATATTATTAGGAGATGATTATATGTTTGGTAATTTTGAAGAAGAAGCAAGAGAAATAATAGTAATAGCTAAAGAAGAAATGACTGAATTAAAACACCCTTATATTGGGAGTGAACATTTACTTCTTGCAATATTAAAAAATAAAAATAATGTAAGTAAAAAATTAAATAAATATGGAATAACATATGATTTAGTCAAAAAAGAGATACTTAATATAATAGGAGTAGGTACTAAAACTAGTGAATGGTTTTTATATACTCCCATGCTTAGAAGAATAATTGAAAATGCCATTATAGATAGTAAAGATAATAACGATGGTAATGTAACTATAAATCATCTTTTTACTAGTTTATTAGATGAAGGAGAAGGTATTGCAATACGTATTTTATTAGGTATGGGAATAAATTTAGAAAAATTATATAATGAATTCTGGATAGCCAAAAATGAAAAAAAGAGAAAAAAGAAAAAAGGGACATTAGATGAACTTGGAATTGATTTAACAAATAAAGCTTTAAAAAATGAATTAGATCCTGTAATAGGTAGAGAAAAGGAAATAGAAAGAATAATAGAAATACTTTTAAGACGTAGTAAAAATAATCCGATTTTAATAGGAGAACCTGGTGTAGGTAAAACAGCAATAGTAGAAGAACTAAGTAATAGGATAGCAAAAAAAGAAGTACCTAAACCACTTCAAAATAAAAGAATAATTAGTATAGATATGGCATCTATTGTAGCAGGAACTAAATATCGCGGAGAATTTGAAGAAAGATTAAAAAAAGTCTTAAAAGAAGTAGAAGAAGATGAAAATATTATTTTATTTATAGATGAAATACATACACTGGCAGGGGCTGGTGGTGCAGAAGGCGCCATAGATGCATCTAACATATTTAAACCATCCTTAGCACGTAATAAATTAAAATGTATAGGCTCAACCACGATAGATGAATACAAAAAGTTTATAGAAGTAGATGGAGCGTTAGATAGAAGATTTCAAAAAGTCTTAATAGAAGAACCAACTCAAGAAGAAACAAAAAATATTTTATTAAAACTAAAACCAATATATGAAGAATATCATAATGTATATATAGAACCTAAAATGCTTGATCTGATAATTGAATATTCAAATAGATTTATAAATGATCGTAATGAACCTGATAAATCTATAGACATACTAGATGAAGTATGCGCAAAAGCAAGCTTGAAAAAGACTAAAAATGAAAAAACAATTGAACTACTTAATACTAAATTGAAAAGCATAATAGTAGAAAAAGAAAAGTGTATATCAAGTGATCAATATTTAAAGGCAAAAGAATTATTAAAAGAAGAAAATAAAGTTCGAAGCGAAATAAACGAATTAGAATTAAAAAGTAAAAAAAGAAAAAACAATAAAGTAACTACTAAAGATATAGTTAATATAATTTCAAGTAAAACAAAAATTCCAATATATGAAATATCTACAAATAGTAATAAATCAATAAAAGAGTTTGAAAATAAATTAAAAGAAAATATTATTGGTCAAGAATACACAATCTCTAAATTAGTAAAGATAATACGAATGATAAAAAATGGTCTTAAAGATGATGATAAGTGTTATTCATATTTATTTAGTGGCAAAAGTGGAGTAGGTAAAACCAAACTTGCCACTTTATTCGGAGAATATTTAGTTGGCAAAAACAATGTTATTAAACTAGATATGAGTGAATATAAAGAAGCTCATAGCATAAGTAAAATAATTGGTGCTCCTCCTGGGTATGTAGGATATGAGAGTACTAGTACTGTATTTGAAAAGATTAGAAATAAGCCGAATTGTGTGTTAATTCTTGATGAAATAGATAAAGCTCATAGTGATGTATTAAATTTATTATTTCAAATTTTAGATGATAGTAAGGCCAAAGATTCCAAAGGAAAAGAAATATCTTTTAAAAATGTAATTATTATTATGACTAGTAATATTGGAAGTGAAATCATTGATGTTGGATTTATAAAAAACAAACAAAAAAAATTAGAAGTAAGTCGAGAATTCTTCTCTAAACCACTTATTAATCGTATAGATGACACAATCTTTTTTAACCCTTTAAATATAACAGATATAGAAAAAATAGTTCTTCAAAAAATGAAAAAATTAAAAAATAAATACTCTAAAAAAGGACTATCTATTATTTATGATGATAGCAATATAAAAAGTATTATAGAAAAATCCGAATATGAAGATTTTGGAGCTAGAAAAATAGATAAAATTATAAGAGATGAGATTGAAAACTATATAATTGAAGAATATTTAAATGGTAAAACAATAATTAATATAACTTCAATAAATAAACTTGTACTAAATTAGCGCAAGTTTTTTTCTTTTATAAAAGGATAAAACATATTAAATTAATATCATATTATCGAGGAGGTGAAAAATGAAAAAAGTTATTTGTTTTATTTTTGTATTATTTATAGGTTTAAAAGCAGAAGCAAAAACATATTATAGCGATTATTCAGAATACTCTGATTTTAATGATTGTTATGCTATAAAAAACGATTTAGTTGATGTTGAAACTAAGGATTTATATCATGCATATATAGAAGAAAAAAATATAGTTTATTTAGAATCACAAGAAGGAATTTTGACAGGTAAAACAAAAGAAGAATATACCCCATGGACTTTAGACATAAATGAAATAGATGTAAATAAAAAGTATGAAACAAAAACTAATTATTACTACAACAAAGTTAACGATAAATATGATTAT
>JAFTYN010000129.1 GCA_017461465.1 Bacilli bacterium | reverse complement strand
GCTAATTGTTTTTTTATATGTATTTTGATATTATGTTATTAGAATAGGAATGGTTAACATGAGAAAAGATAGTATTATAAAAAAAATATGTAGTATGCATAAACTAGGAAGTATCATATCTTATGAAAAAGAAAATAGTAGTCAAAATGATGTGTATAAAGTAGTAACAGATAAAGATATTTATATAATAAAAGAATTTTCAAAAGATGCGATAAGTAATTATTATCATCTTAATAAGAGAAAAAAACAAATAGAGATTAGTGAAAAATTAAAAAAACATGGCATTCAAACAATAACACCATTAAAACTTAAAGGAAACTATTTTTTTCTTTTTAATCACAAATATTATTTAATATATAATTATAAAGAATCTAAAATTATGGAAGTTAATGATTTAATGCCAAAGCATATATCTTCATTAGCTAAAATTCAGGCTAATATTCATAAATTAAAATTAAAAACCAAACTTCCTTGTACGTATAGAAAAGTGAATATTGATTTTGATAAATATTTACTAAAATATAAGAATGATAGCAAAGTGTATGAAGTTCTTTTAAAAAATAGGGAGAAGTTAGAAGATTTAATAAACTGTTGTAATTCTAATATTGCAGAGATGAAAAATAAACTTTGTATAAGTCATAATGATTATAAGCCTAAAAATATATTATGGTCACAAGATAATCCAATATTAATTGATTTCGATGCAATGGGATTAGTTAATCATGCATGTGCTTTATCTGAGAGTGCTTTTACTTTTTCAAATTTAGAGACTAACATAAACTATGATTATTATAAACTTTATTTAAAAGAATATATTAGTGTTTATGGTTCTTTTAAGGAAGATTATAAAAAAGCCTTATATGTAAGTATGAATGGCAAAATACGTTGGTATGTGTATTTACTTTCTAAAAATGATAAAGAAGGTATTATATCAATGACTAATGAGTTAGCACTTTTTTATGATAATATAGATAAATTTTATAGTATATATGAGAATGTAAATAATAAATAGAAACAGTTCATATAATATTATGGTGATAATATGTTTTATAAAAATATTCATATTAGAATTAATATTATATTCTCTGTTTTTTTATTATGCTTTATTTTAATAATAGGGAAAGTATTTTATATACAGGTATATTCATATGAAAAATTAAATAGTAATGCTGAAGATTTATGGAGTAGAAATTTACCAATTGAGGCAGATAGAGGAAATATATTTGATAGAAATGGCATTAAATTAGCGTCTAATATTACAACAACGAGTGTTGTTATTATTCCTAATCAAGTAACTAATCCAGAAAAGGTAAGTGAAAAATTAAGTGCTATTTTAAATACTAGTTATGAAGATATGTATAAACATGTTACTAAAAAAACTTCAATAGAAAGAATTCACCCAGAGGGAAGAAGATTGTCTTATGAAATAGCTGATAAAATTAATAATTTAAAACTAGATGGAGTGTATCTAGTGAAAGAAAGTAAAAGGTATTATCCATATGGAAGTTTATTAAGCCATTCATTAGGTTTTGTTGGTATAGATAATCAAGGTTTAAGTGGATTAGAACTCATGTATGATAAATATTTAACAGGTGAATCAGGAGCAATAAAATATTTTAGTGATGCTAAAGGAAACAGATTAGATTTAATTGAAACGTATGAGCAACCACAAGATGGAATGGATATAACACTAACAATAAATTATGAAATACAAAATGCTTTAGAAAGAGAACTTAATAATGCCGTAAATAAATATAATCCAGATCATGCACTTGGAATAGTTATGGATCCTAATACTGGAGAAATCTTAGCACTTGCAAGTAGACCTGATTTTGAACCTTCAAATTATCAAAATTATACAGTAGAAGAAATTAATAGAAATTTACCTGTTTGGATGACATATGAACCTGGTAGTACTTTTAAAGTTATTACTTTAGCAGCATCGTTAGAAGAAAAAATAGTCGATTTAGATAAAGACATGTACCATGATAGTGGTGCAATAAATGTAGAAGGGGCTAGAATCAAATGTTGGAAATCTGGTGGACATGGTACTCAAACATTTATGGAAGTAGTTCAAAACTCTTGTAATCCAGGTTTCGTAATACTAGGTCAAAGATTGGGAAAAGAAAAACTATTTAGTTATATAAAAAAGTTAGGTTTTGGTTCTAAAACTGGAGTCGATTTAAATGGAGAATCTACTGGTATTATTTTTAATCTAGATAATGTTGGACCAGTTGAACTAGCCACAACAGCCTTTGGTCAGGGAGTTAGCGTTACTCCTATACAGCAGATAACTGCAGTAAGTGCTATAGTAAATGGTGGAACCTTATATAAGCCTTACATCGTTAAGAGTGTAAGTGAACCTGAAACAGGTAGTGTAATATTAGAAAATAAGCCACAAATAGTAAGAAAGGTAATTAGTGAAGATACTAGTTTAAAAGTAAGGGAAGCTCTTGAAAATGTAGTTTCTTTAGGTAGTGGTAGAAGTGCTTATATAGAAGGTTATAGAATTGGAGGAAAAACTGGAACAGCTCAAAAAGTAGAAAATGGCAAATATTTATATGGCAATTACATTGTTTCTTTTATGGGAGTTATGCCTAGTAATAACCCTAAAGTCGTTGTTTATATAGCTATAGATAACGCCAAAGGAGCTACTCAGTATGGTGGTACTATTGCAGCTCCCATCGCAAGAAGTTTACTTCTAGATATTATTGATATTTTAGATATTAAGAAAGAAGCAGGAGGAAAAAATAAAAATTATAATTATTATGATAAAAGATTTACAACAGTACCAAATGTTATTGGAATGGAAAAGAAAGAAGCAATTAAATTATTAAAAAATTTAAAAGTAGAGTTTTCTGGTTCTGGCAATAAAGTAATATATCAATCTCCTAGTGCCTATACTACTATCTATGAAGGGGATACTATTAAACTTATGTTAGGTAATTAATTTTACAAAATAGGCTATTATATGTTATAGTAAAAGGAGAATGGGAGGAATTTGGTATGAAAAAGAGTAAATTTTACTCAGGTCTTTTAGCTGCAGGTCTTGCAGGATTTGTTTTAATTCAATCTTCTCCAGTAGTCTATGCTTGTGATTATGAAACTAAGAAGGATGATTTTTTAGAGCCTGGTTTCTATGTTAATTTAGAAATGCCAGAACTTGAAAAGTCATATTGCCATGTAAATATAGATGGCGCAATTCATAAAGGAAAGGCAACCCCAGATGAAAATGCAATAATTACGATGGAAGACTTTGGTAAAAATTTAGTTTTACTATGTCGTGGTTATATGTTAGGTGAAGGCATAGACAGTAAAAATATGTATCATTTATATATGGAATTATGTAATGATTTTGGAAATGATACAATGTATAAAATGTGTTTAGAAAGAGATGGCATTGTTAATTTACTTCAAAAAATGGTAGATGATGGGATGACTATCGAAGAAGCTATGAATTTTATTATTTATATAGATTCAAATGTTTATATGGGCTTTGGCGAAGATAATTTCTGGTATGAAAGTATAAAAGAACATAAAACTGATGAAGATAGTAAAGATGATGTATTAAGACCTATCGAACCTAATTTTGATGAGCATAAAAGACCGCCTAAACATGAAAAAGGAAAACAAAAAATAAAAAGATAATATCGTCAAGATATTATCTTTTTTATTAAACTTATATCTTTTATTTAAAAAAAAGATATGTTATAATTAATATATATGGTAGAAGAGGATTGTTAGAAGGAGAATTTTTATGGGGAAATTTAAAAATGTTAATTTAGTTTCAATATTTGCCATTGTACTTGTTGCTTTAGGAGCCTTTGGTTATGTAGCACTATTTTCTAAAGATAATTCAGTTATAGCTGATTCTTTAAAAAGTTGGAATGTTCATCTAGATAGTGATAACTATTCATCATACGGAGCTGGAGATGATGGAAGTGGCCCTAAAATAGGGAAAAACTATATTGATTTTAATGTTAATTTTATAAATCCAGGAGAGTATAAAACATATACTTTTGAAATGTTAAATACCGGCGATATCAATGCTGTATTAGATAGTGTGGAAATTTTAAATAATTCAACTAATGTTGATGGTTTATCTTTTAGTTATAATATATATAAAGGTGATAACATCATAACAAGTTCAATTGTAAACAAGATAGATCAAAGTTATAATAATTTATTTAGAATGGCTGGAAGTAATGTTATTGAAGTAACAATTACTTATCAACCATTAGATACTACAAATTTACCTCAAATAGCAATCGCTAAATATAAAATGAAATTAAACTACGTACAAGCTTAATAATTAAAAGTGGTGATATATATGAAGAAAGGTCAAAAGTTAGTAACTATATTAGTCTTGATAATGATATATATAGTACTACTTCCAACATGTATATTACCTTTTTTTTCTAGGTATTATACATACATAATTAATCCAATTTTTTGGACATTACTTGCTATATTAACTTATCATTTCTATAAGAAAGTAAAAATAAAAAATAAATATAATAGATACTTTGCTAAATTAACTTTTTATATTAGTTTAGCTTTTATAATTTTAGTATTTTTATCCGGTTTTGTTTTTGGTTTTACACCAACATCTTATGATAATAGCTTAGTTGGCATTATTAAAAATATATATTGCTTTGTAGTGGTATTGCTACTACAAGAATATATACGTTATTATTTAATTAATAGTGTAAGAAGAAAAACAAAAGTATATTTTTTAATAACTTTAATATTCACTTTATTTGATCTAGCTTTAACTTTTAGATTGACTACTTATAGTATATTAAATCATATTTTAATTACTACAATACCAACATTTTCTGTAAATGCTTTATGTTCATATTTAGCATATAAGAAAAGTTTATATAGTTCATTTATTGTAAAAGCAGTTTTAACTACAACGTTCTTATTAGTTCCAGTAATTCCTAATTTTAAAACATCTATATTTATAATTTTAGAATTACTTTATTATTTAGCTATTTATTTATCTATAGCAAGAGCTAATAAAAATTTAAGTGATGTAGATAATAAGATTAAAATTAATAAAAATAAAGGATTAAAATATACAGTATTAACAATAGTAACAATTATAGTATCATTCATTATAGGAGTCTTTTATTTTGCTCCTTTAGCTATATCAAATGATTTAATGGAACCAAATTTATCTTTTGGAGATATGGCAATATATAAAAAGGTAAATGATATTTCAATTCTTAGACCGGATGATGTTATAGTTTATGTTAAAGATAAAAAATTAACAGTTAAAAGAATAGAGAGTATGACTTCTAGAAATGGAAAAATATATATTCAAACAAAAGGGGATAAACCAAATACTTTAAGTGATTATTTAATAACAAAAGAAGATATTATAGGTTTATATCAATTTAAAATTCCTTATGCTGGATATCCTTCAGCAATTATTTATAAATTATTAGGAAGGGTGTGATATTATGAAGAAAAAGAGAGTTAAAAACTGGGTTAAAGTATTAGTATATTCATTTTTACTTTTCTTTACATCTGTATTCATTATAGTTTCAGCTTCTCTTTTATATCGTTCATTAAATCCAGAAGCCCATAAAGATAATTTATTAGTATCTTATAATAGTGAAGATAATATTAGTTACAAAATAAAAACCAAAGAAAATAGTTTTTATTCTGATTCAGATATGAATATGAATAAACAGTATATATCAGCTATAATTGATAAAATTATATTTGATGTTAGTTATGAATATAATGCATCTAAATTATTAGATTATGAATATGATTATTCCATAGTTGCAACATTAATAGGTGATTATAAAAGCCAGGCTATAAATAGTGAACTTTGGAATGAAGAATTTATCATTGAACCTAAAAATACTTATAAAGTTAATAATGAAAATTCTATATTAATAAATAAAACATTTGAGATAGATTATCAAACATATAATTCCATAATGGCTAATTTTCAAAAAGAATTTAATTTAGATGTAGATGCTTATTTGAAAATAGCAATAGATATAAATGTGAAGAGTACTACATCAGATATTAACCAGATTGAAACATATGATGATATAGATATTACAATTCCACTTCTAAAGGATACTACATATGTTAAATATGAAAAAACAGGCGTTATTAATGATAATGTATGGACGGTAGTAACAAATGAAGAACATACCAATACATTATTCAAATTGATGTATGGTTTTGGACTTTTAGTAGGAATAATACTTGATGTTATTCTTATGGTTTTACTTTTAAACCTTACTACAAAAGATAGATATTTTTATGAAATAAATAAAATATTTAAAAAATATGATAAAGTTCTAGCTAATGTAGAAACAATACCAAGACATGATAATCTTATTTATATAAGAATAACTAATTTTAAAGACATGTTAGATATAAGTAAAGAAATGCATGTTCCGATTCTTTATTGTGAGTCAAAAAATAAAGTTGATTTTGTAATTCTAACAGACGTATATTTTTATATTTATACGATAAAACGTGATATAAATATAAGAGAAAAGATGTAATTAATAACATCTTTTTTTATTGAATTCTTTTTTTCTTTTTTATATAATTAAGTTGTTAAGGTGATATTATGCTAAAAAGAATATATAAGAAAAATGAAGTTAATTTTGCGCTTATTTGGATTGCTATATATGTAGTAATAATGAATATAGCACTTAATTATTGTGGCGGTTTTGATAATCTTGCTAGTAAGACTATTGATCAGTTACTAGTTCCGGTTATATGTATATTGTTAATTGCAATTATGTTAACTATATGGATTGTAAAAAATAAACTTAGTAAAAAATATGGTATATGTAAAGTAAATGGCAAGTTAAAAAACTTCTTGTGGTTTATACCACTAATTATCATGTCTTGTATTAATATGAAAAATGGTTTAGAAATTCCTGCTCCAATAATTATTTCATTACTCATGATGCTCAATATGATGATTGCCGGATATGTAGAAGAAATAATTTTTAGAGGATTTCTATTTAAGGGGATGGCTAAAGATAATTTAAAAGTTGCCATATTAGTATCATCACTTACTTTTGGAGTAGGTCATATTGTAAATATTTTTAATACTTCAGATATATTAGGAGTATTATTACAAGTTTGTTATGCAACTTCAATTGGCTTTTTATATACTATTATATTTTATAAAAGTGGTAGCTTATGGCCAAATATAATTAGTCATGCATTTGTTAATGGAACAAGTGTTTTTGCAAGTGAATATGGTCCATTTAGTAGTTTAATAAATCTTATTTTTGGTTCAAGTTCACAAAGCTTAGTAGAGATAATAAGTGCTTTAATAATCATAATTATTTCAAGTAGTTATGCATTATGGCTGTATAAAAAGAATGTGGTTTAATCACATTCTTTTTTATTTTATCTCATATACTTAATTGGTGATACTATGCTTATTATGACAAAGTCATCTCTAGCGACTATGATTAGTTTTTTTATATCAATTACAATCGGTATAATTTTAATACCAATTCTTAAAAGAAAGAAGCAAGAACAAATAATTAATGAATATTTATTAAAAGAACATAAAAATAAAAAGGAAACTCCTACAATGGGAGGTATCATATTTATAGTAGCAACTTTGATGTCAATAATATTATTATTCTTTATGAATAAAATAAAGATGTCATATAATTTAATGACTATATTATGGACTTTCATCTCCTATGGTTTAATTGGTTATTTAGATGACTTTTTAATAATAAAGAATAAAAATAATAAAGGACTTAAATATACTGAAAAGTTGCTACTACAAATAATAGTAGCGATAGTTTTCTTTTATTTATTCATGAAAGGAGAAAACGAACCACTTCTTTGGATTCATACTTTGAATATAAGGATTAATATAGGAGTATTTTATGGCTTTTTTATTTTATTTATGTTAGTAGCAGGATCAAATGCTGTAAATTTAACTGATGGTTTAGATGGTCTCGCAGGTGGTTTAAGTGTAATTGCTTTTTTCACATTTGGTCTTATAACTTGGAATGCTGGTTGGCTTTATGGGTACAAAGATATAGCAATTTTTTGCTTTTGTTTAGTAGGAGCTATTTTAGGATTTTTAGTGTTTAATGTAAATCCTGCTAAGGTATTCATGGGTGACACAGGATCGCTATGTTTAGGTGCTACATTATCAGCTGTAGCTATTTTAACTAGACATGAACTGCTTTTAATTGTTATAGGAATTGTGTTTGTTTTAGAAACGATAAGTGTAATATTACAAGTTACTTATTTTAAGTTAACAAAGGGAAAGAGGATATTTAAAATGACTCCAATTCATCATGACTTAGAAAAAAGGGGAATGAAAGAAAGAGATATAGTAAAATTATTTTGGATAATAGGTTTAATTGGTTCAATGATTTCAATTGCTTTTGGAGTGTGGATATGAATTTTGTAAAATTAATTAAACGTAGTATAATACTATCCATAGGAGTTGTTATATTTATGCAATTAGATTATTATTTTATATTATTTATTATTTATTCTTTTTTAGGATGGTTGATGGAAATCACGCTTACTTTAATAGAAAAAAGAAAATTTGTGGATAGAGGATTCTTAATTGGTCCTTGCTGTCCAATTTATGGTTTTGGAGCTTTATTGATAATGGCTTTACTAGAAAATTATACAGATAATTGGTTAGTTTTATTTATACTAGCTATGGTAATTTGTATGGTTTTAGAGTACCTAACAAGTTATTTAATGGAAGTTATTTTTAAAGCTAGATGGTGGGATTATAGTAATAAAAAATTTAATATTAACGGAAGAATATGCTTGGAAACAACTATTCCATTTGGCTTAGGAGCATTATTACTAGTTTATGTTCTACATCCATTTTTCTCAAGTTTAATAATGAATATTAACGATACTATTTTATTAGTGGTAGCAACATTTATTTTTGCTCTATTTTTAGTAGATTTAATTGTTTCTTTTAACGTAATATCAAAATTTAAAAATGCTGAAATAAAAATTAAAAGAGATGATACAGAAGAAATAACAAGAAAAGTAAGAGAATATCTGCTTAATCATTCCAAACTTACAAAGCGTTTAGTAAATGCTTTCCCAAATGCTCAAGCAGTATTTTATGAAATAAAAGAAAAAGCAAAGGAAAAAGCTACTAAAATTAAGAAATTTTATAATTTCTAAAAGATGAATAATTATTCATCTTTTATTTTGTTCTTTTTTTAATTTTAATAAGTAAAATAAAATAGGTGAGTCTATGAAGAAAAAAGTAAAATTAGTATTACTACTAAGCACTATAATATTAAGTATATTTGGGATTATTATGATTACATCAGCTTCATATATATGGGCTGAATATAAATTTGATGATCCGTTTAAATTTATGAAAAATCAAACTTTCTTTTTTCTAGTAGGACTTATATTTATGTATATTACTTCCAAAATAAATTATAAACTATACTATGTTTATAGTTCAAAGTTATTTGGATTAGTATTTTTTTTACTTATATTAGTTTTAATACCTGGAATTGGTATGGTAAGAAATGGTAGTCGCTCGTGGTTTGGAATAGGTTCATTTGGTATTCAACCAAGTGAATTTATGAAAATTGCAATAATAATTTTTATATCAAAATATATATCGAAAAATAGAAAAGAATTAAAACAAATATTTAGAGGATTAGTACCAATTTTAATAGTAATTTTTTTAGTCTTTGGGATAATTATGTTACAA
This sequence comes from Bacilli bacterium, assembly GCA_017461465.1. Taxonomy (GTDB): domain Bacteria; phylum Bacillota_I; class Bacilli_A; order RF39; family UBA660; genus RGIG4266. The sequence continues at coordinate 485 of JAFTYN010000129.1, read as the reverse complement.
CCTGATTTTGGTACAGGAATAATAATTTTTGTTATTTCAGTAGGACTTATTTTTGCTGGTGGTGCTAACATTAAATTTTTCTTAGGTTTAGGTTTACTAGGAATAGGTGGTATAGTAACTCTAATACTAATTGCTCCTTATAGATTAAAAAGAATAACTTCTTACTTAAATCCATGGAGTGATCCACTAGGTAGTGGGTTTCAAATTATTCAAAGTTTATATGCAATAGGGCCAAGTGGTCTATTTGGATATGGCTTTGGTAACTCAAGGCAAAAACATTTTTATTTACCTGAACCACAAACTGATTTTATTTTTGCTATTATAAGTGAAGAATTTGGTTTTCTTGGGACCATTATTGTTGTAAGTTTGTTTATAATTATTATTGCTTCTTGCTTATATATTAGTAAAAAATGCGATGATTTATTTGGAAAATTTTTAAGTCTTGGCATTGGATTTTGGATAGGATTTCAGGCAATTTTAAATTT
>JAFTYN010000128.1 GCA_017461465.1 Bacilli bacterium | reverse complement strand
GTATCTATATTTTGCATAGGCCCTGGTCTAAATAAAGCAATAGCAGCAAAAACATCTTCAAATGATGTAGGTCTATATTTTCTTAAAAAGTTCATCATACCTTGTGATTCAAACTGAAATATTCCTAGAGTATCTACATCAGTAAATACTTTTAAAGCAACTTCATCATTTTCAGGAATATTATCAAATGTTAATCCATTATTTATATCATCTATAATATTATGAATAATAGTTAAATTTTTAATAGCTAAAAAGTCCATTTTAAGTAGGCCTAGCTCTTCTAAATAATTCATAGAATATGCTGTTGTATAAAAGCCTTCATGTGATTTATCAAGTGGGACTATTTCATCAATATCTACTTCTGACATAATAATACCTGCTGCATGAATAGTTGTATGTCTTTTTAATCCTTCAAACTTTTCTGCTACTTCATAAAGTTTAGTAAGTTCTTCATCAAGCATAATGTAATCATGAAGTTTTTTATTATTTCTTAAATTATCTTTTAAAGATAATCTAGAATCTAAGTTCTTACATATATAATCAATTATCTTTAGATCAATATCCATAGTTCTACCAACATCACGAATAACTTGCTTAGATGCAAGTGTTCCAAAAGCTATAATAGGTACTACTCTTTTTGTGCCATATTTATTAATACAATAATTTATAATTTCATCTCTTTTATTATCCTGCATATCAATATCAATATCAGGCATAGTTACACGTTCTGGATTTAAAAATCTTTCAAATAATAAATTATATTTAATTGGATCTATTGTTGTTATATTTAAACAGTAAGATACTAGTGAACCTGCAGCACTACCTCTACCTGGACCAATATAAATATCATGCTCTTTCGCGTATTTAACAAAATCCCATACTACAAGAAAATAATTACAGAATCTCATTTTGTTTATAATATCTAGTTCATACTTTAATCTTTCTTTATAGATAACACTTACACTAGTTCCAAAGATATTTTTTAGTCCTTCTATACATAGTTTCTTTAAATAACTAAAACTATCTAAATTATCAGGACATTTATATTTAGGAAGTAAGTCAGGAGTATAACCTAGTTCCAAGTTACACATGTCTACTATTTTTTTGTTATTATCTAAATCTTCACTGAAGTATTTCTTAATAACATCTTCATTTACAACAAAATTATTTTTAGTATCTACTTTTACATTAGATACCATTATTCCATCTTTAATACCCCATAAATATGGTAGATATTCACTATCTTTTTTATCTATATAAAGTGTTTCATTCATATATACTAAATTATCTTTAGATAGTGTTTCTCTTTCTTTAACTGTCCTATATGATTTAAATATATCTTCATAAATTGGTTTTAAAGTATCATATAAATTATTAGAATCATATGGAAGTATACATACTAAATCACTATTATAAATAGATAAATCTTCTAAAGTAATTGTTCTTTCTGTTGAAATAGTGGATAACTTAATTAAGTTCTTATAACCTTTTATATTCTTAGCATATAAAACTATCTTACTATCATCCATAGTTATTTCTAAACCTATAATAGGTTTTATATCGTTTGCCATGCAGGCTTTATAAAACTCCATTACTCCATACATGCGATTATCTGTAATAGTTAAAGCTTTAATATTATTTACTTTAGCATACTCTATTAAATCTTCAATTTTAATCATACTTTCAAGTAATGAATTATTAGTCTTTATGTAAAGTGGTGCATACATAAGTTCACCTCCCTCTAAAATAATTTTATCATATTTAAAATATTCTTTAAATAATATATTTACAATCTTTCAAAAATCCTTTATAATCATTAAAGATTTAAGTGTTTTTTCGCTTTAAATATTTGACTTATCAAACATTTTATGGTAAAGTTATATAGCGTGGAACAAACGAAGAAATTTTGTAAGGAGGAATAATCATGGCTAAAAAAGTTAGTAATACTACTCCATTATTTGGAAATAGAAGATCTCATGCCTTAAATGCTACAAGACATGCACAAAAACCTAATTATCAAAAAGTTAAATTAGATAACGGTGAAACTGTTGTAAT
>JAFTYN010000127.1 GCA_017461465.1 Bacilli bacterium | reverse complement strand
TTTAAAAAGTATAATATGGAAGATAAGGTACTTGAGTTTAATGATTCATGTGCAACTGTATCAAAGGCTGCTAGTACTCTTGGTATAGAAGAAGCTAGAATTGCTAAAACATTATCTTTTAAACTTAAGGATAAATATATTTTAATTGTTATGGCTGGTGATGTTAAAATTGATAATGCTAAATTTAGAAGCGTTTTTAATGTTAAAGCATCAATGATTCCTAAAGAAGAAGTAGAAAGTATTATCGGTCATGACGTTGGAGGAGTTTGTCCTTTTGGAATTAATGAAGGAATTGATGTTTATTTAGATGATTCTTTAAAAAGGTTTGATACTGTATATCCAGCTTGTGGTAGTTCTAATAGTGCTATTGGTTTAAAAATAGATGAACTATATAAATATTCGCAAGCGGTTGGTTTTATTGATGTGACTAAAACTAGTTTTTAGAAGAGGTGTAATTTAATGAGATTTGATTATGAAACATATATGAAGAAAATTAATTATGAAAAGTATACTAAAGATATAGAAGGAATAAATGATAACTTAGTTACTGATTCAATGACAGATTGGTATAATATTGAAAAATGTATTACTAAAGAAGAGTTAAATGAGATAAAAGAAACAGCAGAATTTGTAAGAAAAAATTGTGATGTATTTTTAGTTATTGGAATAGGTGGTTCATTTTTAGGTGCTAAAAGTGTTATTGAAGCTTTAACTAATTATTTTGAAAAGACTAAACCAGAAGTAATATTTGTAGGAACCTCTTTATCTTCTGATTATTTATATGAACTTTATGAACATATAAAAGATAAAGAAGTTATGATAAATTTAATTTCTAAGTCTGGTAGTACTTTAGAACCAAACTTAGCTTTTGAATATTTAATGGATAAAATGGAAAAGAAATATTCAAAAGAAGAACTTTCAAAAAGAGTTATTATTACAACTGATAGATATGAAAGTAAGTTACTTGATTTAGCTTTAGAAAAAGATTATCGTAGATTTAGTGTACCAACTCAAATAGGGGGAAGGTATTCTGTATTAACACCAGTAGGATTACTTCCTATTGCAGTAGCAGGACTTGATATTGATAAACTGCTTTTAGGTGCTAGAAAATGTGATAAAGATGAAGCAATCAAATATGCAATTATAAGAAATGAACTTTATAGTCAAGGATATTATATTGAATCATTTACTATATATGAAGAAAAAATGCTTTATTTTACTGAATGGTTAAAACAATTATTTGCAGAAACTCAAGGTAAGGATAATAAAGGTATTCTTCCAATATCAGTACTTAATACTAGAGATTTACATTCTTTGGGACAATATTATCAAGAAGGAAAAAGAATTATTTTTGAAACAGTTATTAATATAGTTAAAGAAAGAAAAAATATTAAAACCAATTATGGTAAGAGCTTAAATGATATTAATAATATTGCTTGTGATGCAGTTGCTAAAGCACACTATAATGGAGGAGTATATAGTAATATTATAGAACTTGATGAACTTAATGAGGAAACTATTGGATATTTAATATACTTCTTTGAGCTTAGCGCTGCCATAGGTGGTTATTTACTACATGTTAATCCATTTGATCAACCAGGAGTTAGTGAATATAAACGCATTATGATGGAGGTAATAAATAATGACAGTATCTAATGAAATATTTAGAGCTTATGATATAAGAGGAGAATATGGAAATAATATAACTGAAGAATTTGCTTATATTTTAGGAAAAGCATTTGGTAGTTATATTGAAAAATTTAATAGTAATGAAGTATTAGTAGGGCATGATAATAGATTATCTTCGCCAAGTTTATCTGAAAATTTAATTAAAGGTTTAATAGATAGTGGCGCTAATGTTATAGATTTAGGACTTGTTACAACTCCAATGTATTATTATGCTAGATATAAATTAAATAAATGGTCTGCTATTATGATTACAGCTTCACATAATCCAATGGGAGATAATGGTTTTAAAATTTCTTATGATGCAAGAGGAAATGCAGCAGGTGAAGAAATTTTAGAACTTAGAGATTTTATAATTGCTGGTAATTTTAAAGAAGGAAAAGGTAATTTAACTACTTATGATATTAAGGATGAATATATAGACTTAATTACTAATTCTATAAAATTAGGCAGTAAAAAAATAAAACTTGTTATGGATTGTGGTAATGGAACTTGTTCATTAATTATCAAAGATATATTAGATAAACTTAATGTTACATATGATTTACTTTATTGTGAAAGTGATGGTACTTTCCCTAATCATCATCCAGATCCAGCCGTAGCATCTAACTTAGTTGATCTTCAAAAAAGAGTAGTAGAATTAGGATATGATTTAGGTATTGCGGTTGATGCTGATGGAGATAGAGTTAGAGTAGTAGATAATAAAGGTAACGTTATAAATTCTGATATATTTATGGTTGTTATGTATCGTTATTTAAATAAAGATTTAAAAACAAGAAAAGCTTTATTTGATGTTAAATGCTCTAAAGCATTACTTGATGCTCTTGATGAACTTGAAATAGAAAAAGTTATGTATCGAACAGGTAATTCATATATGTTTAGAAAGTCAAAAGAACTTGATATAGATTACTCTGCTGAATATTCAGGACACATGTGGTTTGGAGATAGGTTTGAAGTATTTGATGATGGTATATATGCAGGTCTTCGTATGGTAGAAGTTCTTTCAAATAGTGATGAGTCATTAAATGAATTATGCAGTAATGTTAATACTTATTATTCTACTGATGAACTTAAAGTAAAAACTACAGAAGAAGGTAAAGTAATAATTGTTGATAAAGTAAAAAACTATGCTAAAGAAAAAGGATATAACTATAATGATATAGATGGTATTAGAATAGAATTTGTTGATGGCTGGGCCTTAATTAGATATTCTAATACTGGTCCTAATGTAACTATTAGATATGAAGCTAATACAACATCTAGATTAGAAGAAATAGAAAAAGAATTTACTTTAGTTATAAATAATATTTTAAAAGAAATAGGTTAATGTTCTATTTCTTTTTTTTTATTCATATATTTAAATGTAGAAAGAGAGGAATAAAATATATGGAAACACTTAAAGTTTCATCAAAATCTAATCCTAATAGTGTAGCAGGAGCACTTGCTAATGTCATGAGAGAAAAAGGTGAAGTAGAAGTCCAAGCAATAGGGGCAGGAGCATTAAATCAGGCTATTAAAGCAATTGCTATTGCAAGAGGTTTTGTCGCACCATCAGGTAAAAATTTAGTATGTATACCAGCTTTTACTGATATAGTTATTGATGGTGAAGAAAGAACAGCTATTAAGTTAATTGTAGAAGCTAGATAGCTTCTTTTTAATTTGTAAGTTTAAAAAAAGTATGTTATAATCATTAAACTTTGTTTAAAGGAGGTGACACATGGAAATAAAAAAGAAACAAATATTAGAAATATTACCATCTTTTAATTTTATTTTTTTATCCGAAGAAGAATTTAACCATATTCCAATTGAAAATGATCTAATTAAAGGTGTGAATGCTAATTATAAATATTATTTAGACTTAAAAAATAAAATTAGTCCTAAGAGTGGCATCAATTTTTTTGATATGTGTCATCTTTTAGGTTATTATGCTAAAAGTGGAGCAGAATTAAATCTAGTAGGTAAAGCAGTAGAATATTTATATAAAACGTGTACAGAAGAAGAAATCGATTTATTTTTGGCTAATATAAATAATGTAAGTTTTAATAATAAGTATGCTAATTTATTAATTGAAGCAATAATAACTGGAGACTTTAAAGAAAATAGTATTTTTTATGCAAAAATATTTAATCATTTCAAATTATTTAGTAAACAAATAGAAAAAATAAATAAAAATAGAAGTCGTGCTATCAATATTAGAGGGGCATCCCATCCGTTAGATGAAGAAAGAATGAAGAAAATAAAGGAAACTGGTAAAGCTATTATATGTGATGATGTTAATGATTATATAAATAAAGTAAAAGTAATTAGTAAATATCCATTTTTAAAAGAATATCGTAATATTCTTATACTAGAAACATATGATGCAGATGAACTTGAAGAAATTGCTAAGTTCTATTTATATGCGGTTGAAACAGTTAAAGATGATGAATTATATTTTGAAAATCTAAAACAAAAGTTTGGAAATAAATGTATTAATTGGTTAGAAAGTACTAATCCTATTAACTTAGTTTTAGGATACATTTTAAGAGTATGTTCTACTTTTACAGGAACAGGTTCTAAGATAATGATTGATGGTATTTTAAACCCTCAAAATAAACATGTTGTTATTTTTGATGATGAAAATAATTTAGAAGCTAAAGCTACAGTTATATATCATGATGATTATATCTTTTGTGGTGATTTAAACTTTACTGATATTATTCTTGATACTTTAACTAAAGAAGAAGAAAGAGAATATTATTATATGTATTTTAGTTCTTTAAAGGCTCAATATGAATCACTTATAAAAAGAGGATTTGATATTAAAAATATAAGAATTGCAACTGATGAAGGAACTTTTTTAAATTGTCTTAGAGGTAAAAAAGATGCAAAAGAATTTAAAGATATGTTAACTAAATGTTCTTTTTACTGGGAAGAATATGATGAAAAACTATTTGATCATAAACCACCAGAATATAAAATAAAAAGAGGTCTTATTTAAGACTTCTTTTTATTTTGTAAATATATAGTAAAATGATTTTATTTTATTAATAGCTTGTGTTATTATATAATTGGAGGTAATGATATGAGAAGTGTTATTTTAAAAGGAGTTAAAAGATTAGAAGTCGGAGAAATAGCTGAACCAGTAAAAGATGGTGAAAATGTTCTTATTGATGTTAAAAAATCTGGTATATGTGGTTCAGATATTCATAACTGGGATTTAGGTGCTCCAGAAGGTTTAGTTTTAGGTCATGAATTTGCTGGTGTTGTAACTGACCCAGGATTTAGAGCTGATTTAAAAGTAGGAGATAGAGTAACTGCTCTTCCTATTTCACCATGTGGAACTTGTCCAGCTTGTGTTAAAGGTAATCCACAATATTGCCGTGAAACATGGTCTAAAGCTGTTGGGTTATCACTAGAAAATATTGGTGGATTAGCACCAAAACTAAAAGTTAGACCAGATATGGTTTTAAAACTTCCTGATACTGTAAGTGATGATGAAGGCGCAATGGTAGAACCAACTGCAGTAGGGCTTCATGCTGTTCATTTAGCGGATATTAAAATAGGTGATAAAGTATTAGTAATTGGAGCAGGCGTTATTGGTTTACTTTCAGCTATGTTTGCCAAAAAAGAAGGTGCAAGTCTAGTTGCTGTAAGTGAAACTAATATGAATCGTGCAAAAAGAGCAATCGAACTTGAAGTAGCAGATAAATATTATGATGCAAAAAATCCTGAAATGATGAATGAAGTTATGAGTGATACTATGGGCGGATTTGATGTTGTTATAGAATGTTGTGGTAATGATGCCGCAGTAACGAGCGCAATAATGGCAACACGTCCTGGCGGAACTATTGTGTTAGTAGGTGTAGCAACTGGTGCTATTACTATTCCAACTGTTGTTAGTGTTATGAGCGAACTTACAATTAAAGGTGCTATAGCATATACAAAAGAAGAATTTTCAACATGTATAGATTTAATAGCAAATAAGCAAATAGATGTTATGAAATTTGTTGATGATATTGTAGGACTTGATGAAGTTCAAGCTTCATATGAAAGATTAACAAGTGGAAGTGACCCTGCTATCAAGATTTTAGTTGATCCAAATAAATAGAAAGTTGTAAAACTTTCTTTTTTTATGCTATAATCAAAAAAGGAGGGATTTACATGAGAAAACAAACTTTATTAAATTGTTGTTGCTGTTTAATAAGTGTTTTTGTCATGTAAACTCATAACTATAGTAATTTAAGACTTTCTATGTAATGAGTTTATAGCTTATTATATAGGAGGTCTTTTTATGTTTAAAAAAATAGTCAATAGTATACGATGTTGCTTACTTTCTTAATATAATAAATAGAAAGAAGGAATATTATGAGTATAAATAGATTAATTGGTAATACACCAATGGTAAAAATTAAAGTAAAATATGAGGAAAAAATAATAAATATATATGCAAAATTAGAATATTATAATTATACGGGCAGTATTAAAGATAGATTAGCTTATTATATAATTAATGAAGCTAAGAAAGATGGAAGTTTAAAAGAAGGAATGCCTATAGTAGAAGCAACTAGTGGTAATACTGGAATATCATTTGCTTCCCTTGGAGCATACTATAACCACCCAGTTCACATTTTTATGCCAGATTGGGCAAGTAAGGAAAGAATAAATATTATGAAACTTTATGGTGCTAAGATATATCTAGTATCTAAAGAAGAAGGTGGATTTAAAGAAGCTATAAATAGGGCTAATAAACTAGCTAAAGAAATAGGTGGGTTTAGACCAGATCAATTTAGTAACATTAAAAATATAGAAACTCACTATAATACAACGGGATTAGAAATAGCTAATAAACTTAATAAGCTAGATGCTTTTGTAAGTGGTATAGGTACAGGTGGCACTTTGATAGGTATAGCTAAAAGACTAAAAGAAAAGTTTAAAAACATAAAAATAATCGCATTAGAACCTGATACACTTCCAATAATGACTAAGGGAATATATGAGGGTAGTCATAAAATTGAAGGAATAGGAGATGATTTTATTCCTGATATTGTAGATATTGATTTAATAGATAATATTATTCCGATAAGTGATATAGATGCTATAAATATGTCTAGGATTCTTGCTAAAAAAATAGGCTTAGGAGTAGGTATATCAAGTGGTGCTAATGTTTTAGCGGCTATTATATCAGGATATCAAGATGTTGCTACTATCTTTGCAGATGATTTTAAAAAGTATCTATCTACTGATTTAGTAAATAATATAGATGATAATAAAAATCTAATATCTAATAATGTAGAAATTATATCAATGGAGTATATAGATTAGTTGCATTTTTAAAATTAATATATTATAATTTAAGACATTGAGGTGGTTTTATGGATCAAAATTTAAAAAGAAGTATTATTCTTGAAAACTATC
>JAFTYN010000126.1 GCA_017461465.1 Bacilli bacterium | reverse complement strand
TTCACTTGATTATAATAATTTTAAAGAAGCAGAAATAAAAGAAGGAAATAGTTTGATTACTAGATTAGACAACCAGATAACTAGAGTAAAAACTAGTCTTGAAAATAGGGTAACAAACTATTTTCCTTTATATAGTAATATCAATTATACATATTCTAAAATAAACTATAAATTAAATAGTTTAATGTATGATGATTTTGTTTTCTTAGGAATGAATGCTGATAATGAATATGCTTTTAGAAATGATGAAATATTCATACTTGAATCAAATGTTAATAATCTAATGTTAGATTCTATGTTTGATAAACAAATAAAGTTTTATGAAGAACTTTCTAAAGAAGCAGATGTTTATATATATTTACCTAATAGATATGAATTTACGATTTTAGATGATAATAGTATAACAGTAAGAGATAAAGATAAATATATAACTAAATTAAAAAGCTTACAAAATGATTCTTTTAAAATAAAAGAATTAAAGATAAGTAGTATAGACGATTATAAAAAATATTTTTATAAAACAGATCATCATTGGAATGCTTATGGGGCATATCAAGGATATAAAGATATTATGGAAATGATGGAACTTACTCCTAAAAAGTTAGATATCATTGAAACAAATACTACTTATATGGGGTCTATCGCAAAATCTAGTGCACAAACTGATATCAAAGATAAATTCATGTATATTAATTATAATGAAAAATATGATGTAAAAGTTAACGGATTAGATAATAGTAAATATAAACCAAAAGTAATAAATAAAACAGATAATATTTATTATGATTATTATGTTTCTTATTATAATGGTATGTTTGGTGAAGTAGTTATGGATTATAATAATCCAGATAAAGAAAACTTACTTATTATTTCTGATTCATATGCATGGCAAATAGATGAAATAATAGCGTCTCACTTTAATAAAACATACATTATAAATGTTAGATATGATAAGTTTATAAATGGCTCTCTTAATTACAAAAATTTTATAAAAGAAAATAATATTACTAAAGTTTTAATACTTGAAGAAAGCGCAACAAGTATATTTGATATGTATAATTATGGTACTAGTAGAAAGGTATTAGGTAACTAACATGACATTTTCAAGTTTAATTTTTATCTTTGTCTTTTTACCATTATTTATTTTAAGTTATTTTGTATTTAAAAATAGAATGTACCGTAATTTAATCATACTTGTATTTAGTTTAGCTTTCTATGCATGGGGAGAACCAATATATATACTATTAATGTTATTTTCAATAACTATAAATTATTTACTTGCTTTATTTATAGATAAGAGTGCTAAAACAAAAAGAAAGGTATTTTTAATACTAGCTGTTATAGTTAATCTAGGATTACTTGGAATATTTAAATATACAGATTTTATTATTAATAATATTAACTTAATATTTAATACTAATATTAGTAATGCTAATATACCACTTCCAATAGGAATAAGTTTTTATACATTCCAAGCATTATCATATGTTATAGATGTATACCTAAAGAAAGTAAAAGTACAAAAAAATATATTTTATCTAGGATGTTATATAACTTTCTTTCCACAACTTATAGCAGGTCCAATAGTTAGATATGAAACTATTGAACATGAATTATCTAATAGAAAAGAAAATATTAGTGATTTTGCATATGGTATAAGAAGATTTATAAAAGGTCTTGGTAAGAAGGTATTAATAGCCGATAATGTTGGTTATATAGCTACAGCATTGTTATCCTTAGAAGCTTATAATTATGGCTTTCTAGGAGCCTTAATTGGTATAGTAGCATATGCTCTTCAAATTTATTTTGACTTTAGTGGTTATAGTGATATGGCTATAGGATTAGGTAGAATGTTTGGATTTAAATTCCTAGAAAACTTTAACTATCCATATATAGCAACAAGCATTACTGACTTTTGGAGAAGATGGCATATATCACTATCTAGTTTCTTTAGAGATTATGTATATATTCCTTTAGGTGGTAACCGTGTAAAAAAAGGAAGATTTATATTTAATGTCATGGTTGTATGGACATTAACAGGATTATGGCATGGTGCTAATATAAACTTTATGCTTTGGGGAATGTATTATGGTATTTTATTATTAATAGAAAAGTTATTCTTACATAAATACCTAGAAAAACTACCTAAAGTATTAAGACATATATATGCTATTATTATAATCTTAATAGGATGGGGTATTTTTAGAGCAACATCATTTAATGATGTAAAAGACTTATTACAAAGTTTAATATTTATAAATGGTTTAGGTAACTTTAATATGTTTACTTATACAGGCGCTATAAGTATTAAATATATATTATTCTTTATAATTGGGTTATTATTTGCAACACCACTTATGGATAAATTAGTAGATAAAATAAAAAATACTAAATATGGTAATTATATAGTAGATATATGTTATATTTTAATATTTATTTTATCAGTAATATTTATTATAGTTGGAAGTTATAGTCCATTTATATATTTTAGATTTTAAGAGCCATTATGGTTCTTTTTTCTATAAATAATAAATGAATTTTTGACTAATAATCATGAATTTGATAAAATGTTTGTATATGGCAATAATCGGGAGGGATTATAATGTGTGGATTATGTGGCTTTATAAACAAAGCTAAAAAAGAAGAAAAAGAAAAAATAATTGCTGAAATGGCTTCTAAAATTATTCATAGAGGACCAGATAGTGAAGGAATATATGCTGATAATAATATAGCGGTTGCATTTAGAAGATTAAGTATTATTGACTTAGCAGGTGGTAGTCAGCCAATTTTTAACGAAGATAATACAAAGTTTATTTTTTTTAATGGTGAAATATATAACTACCAAGAATTAAAAAAAGATTTGGAAAAGAAATACAAATTTAAAACAAAAACTGATACTGAAGTAATATTACATGGTTATGAAGAATATGGTGAAAAAATTGTAGATAAACTTCGTGGTATGTTTGCATTTGTTATATGGGATACTAAGAAAAAAGAAATGTTTGGAGCAAGAGATCCATTTGGTATTAAACCATTTTACTATTATTTAACAGATGATATGTTTATGTGGGGTTCTGAAATAAAAACATTTACTGCAAATCCTTATTTCAAAAAGGAACTTAATGAAGAAGCATTAAGACCATATTTAACATTCCAATTTAGTTCAATGGAAGAAACTTTCTTTAAAGGTGTTAAAAAATTAAAACCAGGACATTATTTTAAATATAAAAACGGTAAAATGGATATTAAAGAATACTGGGATGTTGAATTTAATGAAGATAGAACAAAAACAATGGAAGACTTTATTCCAGAAATAAATAAAGTTATGGAAGATTCTGTTAAACATCATAAAATAAGTGATGTTAAAGTTGGTTCATTCTTATCTGGTGGTGTAGATTCAAGTTATATAGCTGCGCAGTTAAGACCAGATAACACATTCTCAGTTGGGTTTGAAAGAGCACACTTTAGTGAAATAGATCAAGCTAAAGAATTATCAGAATTACTTGAAACAAAAAATATTAATAAAGTAGTAACACCAGATGAATTCTTTAATATATTACCAGAAATAATGTATCATTCAGATGAACCACATGCCAATTTATCAGCAGTACCTCTATATTTCTTATCAGAAATAACTAGACCACATGTAACTGTAGTTTTATCTGGCGAGGGTGCTGATGAAGTATTTGGTGGTAATGATACATATGGTATAAGTGATAGAGATAGAAAATATCGTAAGCTTCCAAAAGCTTTAAGACATGCTATTGGTAAATTTGCATTTAATAGACCTTGGTTCCATGGAAGAAGATTCTTAGTTAAAAATGGATTATCTCCAGAAGAATATTATGCAGGTAATGCATTTATATTTAATGAAAATGAAAAAGATAAGGTACTTCAACCAAAATATCTAAAAGGTAAAATGTGGTATGAAATAACAAATCCAATATATGAAAAAGTTAAAGATAAAGACGATGTAACTAAAATGAAATATTTGGATATTCATTTATGGCTTCCAGAAGACTTACTTTTAAAAGCTGATAAGATGACTATGGCTCACTCTATAGAACTTAGAGTACCATTCTTAGATAAAGAAGTAATGAAGCTAGCACAAACAATACCAGTAGATTATGAAATTCAAAAAAATACAACAAAATATATATTTAGAAAAGCTGCAAACGAAATCTTACCAGATGAATGGGCTACACGTCCAAAATGGGGATTCCCTGTACCATTCCATTACTGGATAAGAGAAGAAAAATACTATAATATAGTAAAAGAAGCTTTCTCTGAAAAATGGGTAAATAAATTCTTTAAGCAAGATTACTTATTAAAATTACTTGAAGATCATTACAATAATAAAAAACAAAATGGTCGTAAGATTTATGTAATCTATACATTTATCTTATGGTATAAAGAATATTTTATAAATGAAAGATAATATAATTTATAAAAGTAAAGTTACTCATTAAGAGTAACTTTTTAATTTATAGTTTTATTGACTTTAAAAACCACTAATTATATAATGAATTTAAAGTAAGGAGAATGTATATGGGATTATTTGGTTTATTTAAAAAGAAAAAAGAAGTTCCAATGAGTGGAATGCAAATAATAGAAATGAAAAATGAAGATTTTATGTTTAATATAAATGCTTTTAATATGACTGATAGAGGACTTACCTTAACTGGATTTATAACAGGTGGAATGGTATTAGTAGGTGATACTGTTAAATTAAAAAAAGCTGATAATACAGAGATAGAAGTTCAGATTATTGGAATAGGTAAAGAAAAAGAAGTATTAGAAGTAGGATATAGAGGAGAAAGTTTAGATATTATAATTAATAATGTTACTATAGATCAAATAACTCCTGGAGATATGTTAATTAAAAAGAAAATTTAATAGGAAGAAAGTGTTGATATGTATAGAAAAACATATTTAGAAGTAAATGAAAATTATTTAAGAGAGAATGTAAAAAATATAATCTTTAATTATCCTAAATATAAATATTATTTTGGTGTAGTAAAAGCTAATGCTTATGGACATGGTGAACATGTAGTAAATGCCCTTATTGAAGGAGGTATTAACTATTTAGCAGTATCTTCACTTGAAGAAGCTATAAGTATAAGAAATTATAATAAAGATATTCCTATTTTATGTTTTGGATATATAAAAATAGAAGATATAGATATAGCTATTAAAAATAAAGTTACTATTTCAATTATTTCTTATGAATATTATAAAGAGTTATTAGATGCTAAATTTAAAGGTGAATTAAAGGCTCATTTAAAAGTTAATACAGGAATGAATAGAGTAGGAGTTTCATCAAAAGAAGAAATAAAAGAAATAGTAGAAGGATTAAAGGATACAAATATTATTTTAGAAGGTATTTATACTCATTATGCTACTACTGGTGTATTAGATGCTTACTGGGATAAACAAACTAATACTTTTGAAGAATTAACAAGTTTAATAAATCTAAGTGAAATACCAATAGTACATTTATATAGCTCACTTTCACTAGTAAAACACGATAAATTAAAATATGCTAATGGAGTTAGATTAGGTGTAGTTATGTATGGTTATTCATCTAGTGTAAAAGAACCAGTGGGAATAAGAAAGAAATTATTTGAAGCAAAAAAATATCTTAAAACTAATGGCGCAAAAATAAGTGATATTCATATGAGTAATGAATTAAAACTAAAAAAAGCATATAATCTTTATAGTGAAGTAATAG
>JAFTYN010000125.1 GCA_017461465.1 Bacilli bacterium | reverse complement strand
TTGACTTAATTATTTTAGATATGGTATTTTTAATGTGGTAAAAATATAGGAGTGATAGAATGAAAAAATATGATGTTATTATCGTTGGTGCAGGTCCATATGGAATATTCTGTGCTTATGAACTTATAGAAAAAGATCCTAAAAAGAAAATACTTCTTTTAGAAAAAGGTAATAAAATTTCTAAAAGAATATGTCCTAAGAGAACTACAGGAAAATGTATTAACTGTAATCCATGTAATATAACTTGTGGTTTTTCAGGGGCTGGTGCTTTCTCAGACGGAAAACTTACTTTAGCTAAACAAGAAACTGGAGGAAATTTATCTGAATTAATTGGTGTTGATAAAACAGAAGAACTAATTAAAAGAATGGATGCTATTTATCTAAAATTTGGTGCAGATCCAGCATTACATGGGGTTGATAATAAAGAAAAAATAGCAGAAATTAGAAAAAAAGCTATTCAAGCTGATTTAAAACTAATTGAAAGCCCTATTAGACATTTAGGTACTGAAGCTAGCTATGAAATTTATGGTAAACTTGAAAAACATCTTAAAGATAATGGTGTTACAATTAAGTTTAATACCATGGTTGATGATATTATAGTAAAAGATGGTAAAGTTGAAGGTGTTATTACTAAGGATAAAGATGAATACTTATCTTCTACTGTTGTTGTAGGTTCTGGACGTGAAGGTTCTGCTTGGTTTAAAGAAATTTGTAATAAGCATAATATCGAGTCAGTACCAGGAACTGTAGATATTGGTGTTAGAGTTGAATGCCGTGATGAAGTTATGAAAGAACTTAATGAAGCTATGTATGAATCAAAATTAGTTTATTATACTAAAACTTTTTCTGATAAAGTTCGTACATTTTGTCAAAATCCTTCAGGTGAAGTTGCACTTGAAAATTACACTTTACCAAATGGTAAACATTTAACTACTGTTAATGGACATGCTTATAAGGGTGATAAATATAAAACAGAAAATACTAACTTTGCTTTATTAGTATCTAAAAACTTTACTGAACCATTTAAGGAACCTCTTGAATATGGTGCTGCTATCGCTTCTTTAGCTAATATGCTTGCCGGAGGAACTGTTTTAGTACAAAGTTATGGTGACTTTAAAAAACACCGCAGAAGTACACCAGAACGTATTTTAACAGGTAATGTAGTGCCAACTTTAAAAGATGCTGTACCGGGTGATTTATCTGCAGTTATTCCTTATCGTATTTTTGAAGATATAGTTGAAATGCTAGAAGCATTAGATAAAGTAGCTCCTGGAATTGCTAATAATGAAACCTTATTATATGGAGTAGAAGTAAAATTCTATTCTAATAAAGTTATTATTGGTAAAGATTGTCAAACTAGTATTAAAGGTCTATATAGTATTGGTGACTCATCTAGCTGGACTAGAGGATTATCTTTAGCATCTAGTATGGGACTTTATGTAGCAGATAATATTTTAGGGCTTGAAAAGAATGATTAAATCATTCTTTTTTATATCTTTTATACCTTTTATTTGATAAAATAATAAATGGATGTGATATTATGAACGAACCTTTAGCAGTATTATTAAGGCCAACTAAAACAAGTGAAATTATAGGTCAAAAACACCTTGTTGGAGAAAATAAAATATTATCTAACATGGTTAAAAATAAAAGAATTTTTTCAATGATATTATATGGAAAACCTGGTATAGGAAAAACTACTATTGCACTTGCTATAGTAAATGAACTTGGTTTAAGGTATAGATCATTAAACGCTGTTATAAATAATAAAAAAGACTTTGATATTGTTGTAGAAGAAGCAAAAATGTATAAAGGTTTAGTTGTCATAATGGACGAGATTCATAGACTTAATAAAGATAAACAGGATTTACTTCTTCCTTATTTAGAATCAGGGTTAATCATTTTAATTGGGCTTACTTCATCTAACCCTTATCATGCCATTAATCCCGCTATAAGAAGTAGATGTCAAATATATGAACTTAAAGAATTAGAAAATGAAGATATTATAGAAGGAATAAAAAAAGCTGTTAAATCAAAAATACTTCCTAATATTAAAATCGATAAAAAAAGTATAGAAGCTATTGCTACTATATCAGGAGGAGATTTAAGATCTGCATATAATTTACTTGAAGTTTGTTACTATAGTACTAGTGATGGTAAAATAACGCTAGATACTATTAAAAATACTAATAGTAAACCTGTTTTTTATCATGATAAAAACGAAGATGGTCATTATGATGTAATAAGTGCTTTTCAAAAATCTATAAGAGGATCTGATGTGAATGCAGCTCTTCACTATCTAGCTAGATTAATTGAAGCTGGTGATTTAGATATTATATATAGAAGAATGAGTGTTATTGCTTATGAAGATATTGGACTTGCTAATCCTTCAATAGGACCAAAAGTAGATGCTTGCATACATGCATGTGAAAGATTGGGAATGCCTGAAGCTAGAATTCCACTTGGAACTATGGTAGTAGAAATGGCTTTATCTCCAAAGTCTAATAGTGCTCACATAGCACTTGATTTGGCACTTCAAGATATAAGAGAAGGAAGATCAGGAAAAGTCCCTGATCATATAAAAACAAATAATCCTAATTATAAATATCCTCATGATTATCCTAATAGTTTTGTTAAACAGCAATATTTACCTGATTTACTAAAAAATAAAGAATATTATAATCCTAAAACAACTAGTAAATATGAAAGAAGTTTAAAAGAAGTATATGATAATATTAAAAAATTAAATAATTAAAAGACGTATATTATACGTCTTTTTTTGTAATTACATTATATATATCTATAAATTTTCTATTCATAATAAAATCATCGGAATAAGGATTAATTGTAATAGCATGATATTTATTTAAACTAAAAATATCATCTATAATTACCCTTATTTTAACTTTATCAATTCTAGTATATTTTATATTATCAAGCTCATTTTCACTCGTAAAAACAGGAATATATATTAAATTATCACTTGTTTCTAGTTCTACTAAACTATTATTATTAAAAGCTAGTAAAAATTCTGTATTTTGAAATAATTCAAATAGTTTAGCCATATCATTTTTATATAGATTGTTAGTTAAAAACTCTTTTAATTCCATATCTTACTTTTCTAAATCCTCTACTAAATCATCAATGTTTTTTTGCTTTTCTAATTCTTCAAATAGTTTACTCATAGTAGGATTGTTACGTGTAAGCTTTTTAATAGTTAAATCTTCTGCCTTACTATTAGCTAATCTTAAATTATCATCAGTTTTAAGTAAATGTTCTTTAGTTTTAAGTAAATGTTCAATAGTTTTATCAATCTCATCAATGGCTTTTCTAAATCTATCAGAAGCAAGTCTATAATTACGACTAAAACCTTCTTTAAAAGCATTTATATTATCTTCAAAGTGAGTGATATCAATATTTTGATTTTTAACAAGTTCTAATTCTTTTTTATACTCAAGTGACTTACTAGATAAATTTCTTATTAATGTTATAAGAGGAATAAAGAATTGAGGTCTAATGACATACATTTTTTCATATTGATATGAAACATCAACTATTCCATCATTATAATAATCATTATCTATTTCTAATAATGATACAAGTACTGCATATTCACATTTCTTTTCTTTCCTATCCTTATCAAGTTCTTTAAAGAAATGTTCATTTTTATGTTTGCTAGCAGTTTTATCAGCTTCATTTTTCATTTCAAACATAATAGATACAATTTCATTACCATCTTCATCATAATCTCTAAAAATAAAATCGCCTTTTGAACCTGTTTTAGCATCATTATCTTTTTCAAAATATGCATTTTTAAAAAGTGGTCTTAATCTATTAAATTCAGTACTACAATGAACCTCAAGAGACTCCCCTATCATTTTAGTAGATTGTTTAGCTTTAAAATCTTTATAATATGCAATTTGTTCATCTTTATCTTTTAGTTTTAATTCATAACTTTCTTTTACTACTTTTTCTTTTAATGCATATTCTTTTTCTTTTATAGAAATTTCACTTGTAAGACTATTAATACGATTTTCTTTTTCTGCCAAAGCTTTTTCAATTTCTAACTCTTTTTCTTTTTCAAGTAATTTCAGTTTATTTTTTACTTCAACAAGTTCACTTTCTTTTTTATTAATACTTTCGATTAATTCTTTTTCTTTATTCATTTCCGCTATTTTTACAGCACTATCTTTTTCTTTTTTATATTGTTCTTCTCTAATTAATAGTTCTTTTTCAAATTCTTTATCTCTAATTTGCTTTAATATAGACTCATAATCAGATTCAGATATTTGAAAAACAGTACCACATTTTGGACATTTTATTTCATTCATCTTTATTCCTCCTTTTAATAGCATTATTATAGCATTTTTAACACAACAATTAAATAAATAAAAAAACTATTTATATCTCAATTATAAATAGTTCTAAAGCACTTTCCTTATTAATAATTCCCTTTTTAATATTAAAATCTAATTCTCCAAGTTTATTAAGTAAACTAAGAAGAGTTTTACTATCATACTTTTTTAAAGAATCTCTCATATAATATAAATACCCTGGTTTTACTCCTAGTATAGAAGCAATATCAGCTTCTTTATATCCCTTACTAAATAATTCTTTAGTTTGGTATAAGCTTCGTATTTTGTTAGCTAAACTAATAATTATAGCTATTGGTTCTTCATTAAGTTTGATAAGCTCATGATAAATATTTAAAGCATTACTTTTATTATTACTAATTATCTCATCTATAAGCAAAAATAAATTAGCTTCTATATTTTCGTGAGTTAGATTTAGTATATCTTCTTCAGTTATATTTTTATCATTATCTTTATATATTTTAATTTTATTAATCTCTTGATTTATAATATCTAAATTAGTTCCCACTCTATCTATAAATAGTGTAATAGTTTTATTATCTATTTTATATTCATCAAACATTTCTTTAACTAAGCTATTTATATTAGCTTGATCATTTATTTCTTTAACACTACCTATTTTTTTAACTAATTTAGTTATTTTTTTTCTTTCATCAAGTTTACTATCGTTTAATGTAAACACTAAAATAGTACTAGGATTAAAATTATTTAAATAATGCTCTAATACTTCTAAATTTTGCTCTATATTATTCTTTTTAGCACTAAAAACTAAAGAGTTACTGACAATAATCATTTTTTTATCTGCAAACATAGAAAAAGTTTCAGCATCTTCAATAACATCTTCTATTAAGTCAGTGTTCAAGTCAAAATGACTTATATTAATATCTTCTATATCATTATTTTTCTTTATATTATCTATTTCACGATTTAGAAGAAATTTTTCTAAGCTGTAAAGTAAATAAACCATTTTCATACCTCTTCTATCATTAATCTTAATTTTATATTTCTTTTATATTATACCATGTTAGAAGATAAGTTGATACAAAAAGAGAAAACTTTTACAATTTTATCCTAAAGCAACATCTAAAATCATCATGATTAAAAATCCGATTAGAAAGCCTATAGTTCCTAAATCTTTATATTTTCCGCTTTGACTTTCAGGTATAAGTTCATTAATTACAACATAAAACATAGTACCTGCTGCTAAAGAAAGTAAATATGGCATTAAAGGTTCTATATAATTAACTAGTATTATTGTTACTATAGCTGATATAGGTTCAACAACAGCAGATATAAAGCCATAACTTAAGGCTTTTTTATTACCAAACCCCTTGCTTTTTAATGGTAGTGAAATTATAGCGCCTTCTGGAATATTTTGAATAGCTATACCTAAAGATAAAGTTAAAACACTTGCCAAAGTAAAAAAACTATTACTACTTATTAAACCAGATAATCCAGCCCCCACAACCATTCCTTCTGGAATATTATGAAGAGTTACCGAAAACATAAGCATATTATTATTTTTATTTTCTATAACTTTAATAAATCTATCTATAACAAGCAAAAATAAAATACCAAGCAAAAATCCAATACTAGCTTCTATAAAAGAATTAGTAATATCAATAGAAGGAAGTATTAAAGACCAAATAGAAGCAGCAATCATAACTCCTGATGCTAGGCCTAAAAGTAAATGATTAATACTTTTTTTAAGTCCATTTTTTAAAAATAATGCTGTTAATGCTCCTATCATAGTGCCTACAAAAGGAAGCATTATTCCTATAATAATATAAAAGTTCATATTACACCTCGTCATGGTATTATATGAACTTTTAATATTTCTGTGATTCAATTATTTAGCTTTTAATAGTCTTTTAAAGTAAGTATTATTTATATTTAAGGCATTAACTTTTTTAGTTATATCGTTTTTACATAACGAAAGTAGATCTTTCATTTTTTTATTTGGATAAAATGAAGAAAAACACTCTATAAAATATAAAGTTAAATTTGGTTTTCTAGTAACTAATTCCTTAAAGAAATCATATAGATCATCTAGAAAATATGTGGTTTCTAAAGGATAGTTTTTTACTGCTTTTTTTATAACACTTAATAAATTATATTTTACATATATTTCTTTAAAGTTTGTAGTTTCTAGATTTAAAGCTGTTAGAAAATCTAAATTAAAGCTATTTGGTGATAACTTTCTTGGAACATTTTCTATTTCATCTAATTCTTCATTTAAATAATTAAATAAAGCTATTTTATTACTTTTTCTTTTTTCTTCTTTTTTCACTTCTAAGATTTTAAAATCTTCCTTAAAGCATTTAAAATCTTCTACTTTTTTTAAATTATTAATTTCTGCTTCAATTTTTCTTTTAGTTTCTATACTCCTATCTAGGTTATATGCATTAACTAAATCATTTAAGCTTGTTATATCTATGATATCATCTTTAGATATCAATATATCTTTTCCATCTATATATAAATAAATTTCTCCTAGTGCATAGACATTCTTATCATTCATTATGATAAAGCTATTTGGTCTAGCAGCAAAAAAACTCATTTGGTAACTATCAGGTATTAAGCTTTTACTTTTAAATTCTTCATTTTTTTCGTTTGCTTGACTTTCTGGAAATAAATTTGTTTCCATAGTAACT
>JAFTYN010000124.1 GCA_017461465.1 Bacilli bacterium | reverse complement strand
GAACCTGTAGAAGTAGAAATCATAATACCATCTCCTACATACTTTTCAAGTAAATCTCCATTTATTTTTACATTAAAAGATACAATATTTAAATCTTTATCTCTTACTAATATTTCATTTAATGAATAATATTTTATTTCATCTACCAATGTTTTTATTAATGTAGTTTGGACATTTATTTTATCAATTTTATATTCTTCATTTATTATTTTATTTATAAATTCATCTATTTCATCTGGTTTAATTTCTTGCAGAAACCCTAATGTTCCTGTATTTATACCAACATAACAAATATTAGAATCAAAATTACTTTTTTTAAGCATTTTTAAAAATGTTCCATCGCCACCTACTGCTATAGCTAATTCTTCATTTTCTTCTACTATATCAAAGTTTTTTTCCACTAATTTTTTCATTAATAAATCTACTATTTCTAATGATTTAGCACTCTTATTTGAATATATTTTAACTTTCTTTAACATGTTTTGCCTCTAATACTTTCTTTTTATTCTTACCATAATATTTTTCTAATACTGGATTCATATAATCTCTTAAATATGGGTTAACTTTTTCTATTAAATCTTCAGGCACTCCATAATAAGCTTCTGCAAGTGCTCCTGTTATTGCTGCTATAGTATCACTATCGCCTCCAATTGATAAAGATATTCTAATTGCATTTTCAAAATTTTTTGATTCTAAAAAACAGTATATTGCTTGTGGTACTGAATCTATTGCCCTACTAGTAAATAGATAATTTAATCTTAAATCATCAAGATCATAATCCAACTTAAAATAATTGTTTTCTATGTATTCTTTTAATTTTTCTTTAGGTAATCCACTTCTTAAAAGAAATATTGATACCGCTACTGCTTCTGCACATTTAATACTTTCTTCATGATTATGACTAGGAATAGTAGCTTTATAACTTTCTTCTTTTACTTCTTCAAGCGAATTACATAAAAAACCAATCGAAGATATTCTCATAGCACATCCATTTCCATAACTATCTCCTTCATAGTCTCCTGTAAGCCATTTTACAAAACCTTTACCAAATCTTCCTCGATTATATATATCTTTACCTAATTCCAATTCCCTTAAACCATATTCTTTTAGTGTTTCTTTATAATCTTTATTATTTAATTTAGCATCCATTATAGCTATAGTTAATATTGAATCATCTGTGCAAGAACTTTTTTCTGTAAAAAGTGGAATATTTTTATCAAGTATCATTGTTTTTTCCATATAACTTCTAATTTGTTTATTCTTCCTAGCTCTAGCTTCTAGTATTTCATAATAAGAACCTGCAACATCTCCAATTATAGCTCCATACATTAGTATCACCTCTAAAATAATTTTAACATATAGACTATAATTTATCTATTATTTCTTCTAGTTTGATTCCCCTAGAAGCTTTAAAGTATATAACTACATCTTTTGTTAATTCTTCTTTTAAATCTTTTACTAATAATTCTTTGTCAGTATAATGATTACTTATTTTATTACATGTATATCCTATATACTTAGATTCATCACCATAAGTATATACTTTATCTATATCTTTATCTTTTATATATTTACCTAAATCTTTATGATAAAACATACTATCACTTCCTAATTCTAGCATATCTCCTAAAACTAGTATTTTATAGTTATAATTTAATGAATTAATGTAATCTATCCCTGCTTTCATACTTTCTAAAGATGCATTATAACTATCATCAATAATAAGAGCTCCATTAATGTATTTTTTCTTCATTCTAATATCTTTATAATTTTTCAATCCCTCTTTTATTTCATATTCACTTAAACCTAAAAATCTAGCAAGCTTTATTACTATATTCAAATTATCTATATTATGTTTTCCACATATGTCTATATTTACATCATCATATATAATTCCATCATCTTCAACTATATATTTTTCTTCTTCTACCCATATTATATTTTCATATCTTGTTTTATTTAAATAATTATCTTTTTTACTAATAACTAAATATTTTAAATCTGGGTGAATCAATT
>JAFTYN010000004.1 GCA_017461465.1 Bacilli bacterium | reverse complement strand
CACTAACTATATATTTTACACATTTTTTCATATACTCCTCCTAACAAACAAATTACTATCTGTCATTATAATATCACAAAAATAAAAATTACTCTATACTTTCGTATAAAGTAATTCAAAAATTGTAATTTGTAGTACTCTTTATTTAATATTTATTCTTCATAAACCTCTACTTCTTCTTGTGTCTGTATTACTGTTGTTGAATCGTTCTCTATTTTAAAACTATTAAATGCTATAAGTCCAATTATCATAAGAAATACATATAATATTACTAATATAATAATAAATATCCCTATTCCTTTTAGAATCTTAATTGTCATTCCTGCCAATTTTTGTGAATTAGTATTATTAGGATCATTTACAATTTTTTCTTGATTTTCTTCTTTCACTAATTCATCTAATGTAATGTTATATAATTCACTTATCATAATTAGTTTATCCATTTCTGGTGTTGTTTCTCCTAACTCCCATTTAGAAACAGTTTGTCTTGCTACTTTTAATTTTTCTGCTACTTTCTCCTGTGATAAATTATGTTGTTTCCTTAACATTATCATTTTTTCATTAAACTTCATTTTTTCTTCCTCCCTTATTAAAATTTTAATTAAAAAAATTATCCTTTTATTAATTAAATTTTAACAACTTTTTGCACTTTATTCTACCAATTACAGCTGGAAGTTACGCACTTAAACATTACATTTATTAAATTTATTATATTTTAATTAATATTTGTCATATATTTTATAATAGTTAATATTATTTTATATTTTTTAAAATAATATCTCTACAAATTACTATTCTTTCTTTTCTTTATCTTTATTTAGATAAACACTTCCCAAACATAAAAAAGTTGAACCTAAGCATAGATAAATAACTCCCATACTACTGTTATCTTTAATAAAATTTATTATTGCAACAATATAAAAACATATTGAAGAAAAATAATTTAATATTGAAACTATTTTGTTTGTTTTATTGTTTTCATCTTTCATATAATACCTCCTCTATAAATTACTATCTATAGTTATAATACCATAAAAAGAAAAATTACTCTATACTTTCGTATAAAGTAATTCAAAAATTGTAATTTCTCGCTATCATTAACATGACTCTTTCTCAACTTTATTCAAATAGAAATTATATGTTTTATTGTTTGCTATATTCATAAGTTTAGCTAATATTATGCTTAATCCAATTACTAGAATAGCATATAAATAATCAACTCTACAATAAAAGCGAGGATTTCTCAATAAATACATAACTAATCCATGATATAAATAAATTTCAAAAGATATATTTCCCAAAAAAGTAAATACCTTATCATTCAATCTCATTTTTTCTAATATAGTAAACAATACAAAAAGTAATGCTATACAAATAATATTCATATTTATAACAGGAATAGGCTCTCTCATTATATCGTCTGCTAGATCTGTATCGTTTATTATATCCATAATGGCATATCCACTTGTGAAGAATTGAATCCCTATTATTGCAAATAATATAATTGAAAGCATAATTGCATATCTAATTATTTTATTTTTGTCTTTTAATGTTATTGCATATTTTTCTTTATAACTTGCCCAATATATACCTATAAAAAATGCAAAACAAGAATTAACCCACCAATTATTAAAGCCTAAAATATTATTAACAACTATGCAATATAAAATAGTTCCACCAAATACTGCAATATTTATCATTTTTTTCTTTTTTAGAAACTTGGCTGATAAATAAAAAACTACATATAAACTAATAATTGCTAAAATATACCACGAAAATCTTACAACTGGCTCTCCTTCAACTAAAGAATTAAAAATTTTTCTAGGTGTTAATTGTCCAGTTAATAGATATACTAAAATAGTAAATATAATTGCTATTATATATGGTATAACTATTTTCATTATTCTTTTATTCAAAAAGTCTTTTAGATAATTTTCTTTTTTTAGATAGCTTGTCATTAGTCCATATCCTGAATAAAAGAAAAATGCTGAAACTGCAATAACTCCTACTATTGTAAATACTTTAAGTAGAATTGTGTCTTTTATATAAATAGACAAGTGGTGTATTATTATCAATAATGCCAATAGTCCCTTTATTTTATTACTATTGTATTTATCCAATACATCATTATTTGCATTAAAAATAGATTTTCTTTTTATTATTAGGCATATAATTCCTATTAAAAATATTATATCTACTATGTTAATATTAAATATTGCTACATCATTGGGTAATGGATAAATACTGTCTGATTTTATTGTTGGTAACATATACTTTGTTCTCCTATTACTACTAATAAATACATATTAAAGTAAGCGATAACTTACTATTTTATTTTTCTTCATATTATCATAAAAGGAGATAATTATCAACTAACTATCTCCTTTCTTACTCTATTCTAAATCATGTCTTGACAATATTTTTGCTGGAGTTTTCTTTAAAACTTTATATAATGGTAATAATCCAACAATTATATTAAACAAATATACTATCGCTATACTTATTCCAACTGTAGTAGAATTTACAATAAACATTCTGCTTACATAAGAAATTTTTGATACTTGGCTTAGTATATATGTCATTAGAATAATTCCGGGCATACTTGCTACTGTTGTTATTGAAATTATTTCTCCAATAAACATTTTAAATATATCTTTCTTTTTTACTCCTATAGCTCGTAATACTCCAATTTCTTTAATTCTTGATAAGAATGAAGATCTTATCATCAAATAAATTTCTACTAAAGAAATTACAAGAATTACAGTTGCAAATATTACTGAACTTTTTATCTCATCTTTTTTCTTATTAATATAATCATTTTTATCTTTTTCATATCTATCTATGATATTTAGTCTATATTTATTTTGAAATACATCTAATACACTATATTTATCGTTCGTATATATCATAAAACCATTATTTTTAGTTATAACACTATATTTTACTGTATTATTATTTACTAAATAATCTTGTCTATCTGTTTGGCTATCATAATAACCTACAACTACTAATTGTTCTCCGTTTACTTCAACATTTATTGGTTTGTTTAGTTTCATTTCATATTGATTGTTTTTATTTACAATAACCTCATAATCATTTTGGGGTAGTCTTCCTTTTGTTATTGTAATATCTTCTAAATATAAATTATAGTCCTTAACTGTCGCATTAGAATTTGTGTCATCACCAAAATACATTCCGCCACCGAATTCACTTTGTGTCATATTATTTAATATATTTATAAATAGGCTTCTATTTACATAAATTGAAGGTATAGAATTGTCTGAAAATCCTAC
This sequence comes from Bacilli bacterium, assembly GCA_017461465.1. Taxonomy (GTDB): domain Bacteria; phylum Bacillota_I; class Bacilli_A; order RF39; family UBA660; genus RGIG4266. Next base: position 4,743 of record JAFTYN010000004.1, on the reverse strand, counting down.
TATTGTAAAGTCTTTCATATCATTAATAGAAACTTTTTTATTAAGTAATTCATCTTCACTTTTAATTCCCATATTTGCAAAACTTGAAAAACTACTATTCATCATGTTATTTATAACTTTCTTATCTACTACAATTTCATATTTGTTTTGTGGCATTCTTCCTTTTATTAATGCACTTTCATTAAGTTTATTAATATCAACTAATGAACCAGAAAGTTCATAACTGTACATAGCCAATTGATAATATGTATCCATTTTTAGTTTGAAACTTGCATTACTATTTCCAGGCAACATATAATCTATCTTTTCTAATTTTTCATATTTTGTATAATCTTCCACGTCAACCTTTGCCATATCTACTTGAAGATAATTTCTATCAATATTAATATAATCAGTTTCTTGTATATTAGTTGTTCCTGCAATATTACATACACTATATACAATAAACATAGCAGAAGCAAAAAAGCCTAATAACAAAATCTTTTTTAAAACTGTGTAATTTAAAATTCTATTAAACCCATATTTTATTGATTTTAATATTCCATATATAGAACTATATTTTACTTTATATTTTTTATCTATAATATCATCTAAATTATATTTGTATTTTTCATATATACTTTTATCAATTTTTTTATAATGGTCATTAATTAGTTCTATCGCCGAATTATCATCTACAACTTCAATTTTTCTATTTTCAGCTTGAATAAATATATTTCCATTTTTAATGGCTAGTTTAATATCTATTTTTTGATTATCTTTATCAGAGTATATATCAATATTTAATTTATCATTTTTTAGATTGTTAATATCTTTAAAATCTTTTAAATAAATTTTATTATCTAATCTATATTCTAAAGATTCTTTTATTTCATTTTGAAAATCCTTTACTACTTTACCATCTTTTACTTCTACTATTCTAGTTGCATAAAAGTTTGCTAAATCCACTTCATGTGTTACTAAAATAACCAACTTTTCTTTTGATATTGCTTTTATTATATTCATAATTTCTAATGAATTTTTACTATCCAAATTACCTGTTGGTTCATCTGCAATAACAATACTTGGATTTTTAACAATAGCTCTTGCTATTGCTACTCTTTGTTTCTCTCCTCCAGATAACATTCCGAGCTGGTCTATTTCTATATCTATACATATTAACTGCTTCTAAAACATAGTTTACTCTTTTTTGTATTTCTTTTTTGTTTTTTAATCCAATCATTCTTAAAGAAATAGCAACATTATCAAATACAGACATATTTTCAATTAATTTATAATCTTGGAATATGTAACCAATATTTAGATTTCTTATTTTATCAACAGTATTGGCTCTTCTCTTGCTTATCTTTTTTCCATTAATGTATATCTTTCCTTTGTTGATTTTATCAAGACCACCTATAACATTTAAGAGTGTAGTTTTTCCACTTCCAGATTGACCAAAAATTGCAACCAATCCTCTATCTTCAAGTTCTAATGAGGTATTATTAATAATATGAATTTCATTTCTTCTTCGTCTATTAAAATATTTATTTACTTTTTCTAACTTTATCATATTACTACACCTCCTCATTATATGTATTTATTGCTGAATTTTTAAATATTTTTCTTGCAAATTTTATTGATATTAATCTTGAAATTACAATTATTACTAAATACATTATTGCATATTCTTTATATGTTAAATATTCACTAAGTTTTGCTATATATTCTAAATTTATAATATTTGCTTTTGTACAGTAAATAAATAGCATTAAACCGATATATGAAATTGTTGAATTAATAAATAATTCTATATCTAATATTCTTCTTACATTTTTATATGTAGCACCTAACATTCTTAAAGTTGTATAATATACATTCCTTGATTTTAGTATTATCTTTATAATTATATATGATATAAAGAACAATACAATAATTAATATAATAGTTACTACTACTTTTATTATTTTTATAATTCTTTGAGATGTTTCTCCTTGATTAACTTTAAAATCTGTTACTTTTTTAGGATTAAGTCCTAAATTATCTAGTTGATTCATTGTTTCGTCTATTATTTCAGCATCTTTAACATATACACTAGATTGATGCGTAGGCTTATTATATAATGAATTATAGTCATCTGTATTTATAAAGATTTTAAATCTATTATTATCATATTTATCTAATCCAGTTAATCTTTTTATGTTATATTTTGTATATGTATTTGATATTGATAATTCTAATTCCTCATTATAATAAATATTTTTTACATATATGTTTAAAGGTTTGTTTATTATTCTATAATTTTTAAATTGGTATTTAAGCTCATCATCAACTATTGCTTTACCTTTTTCTACATATTCATTAGGTTCTATTGTGAATTGTACATATTTATCATTTAATAGTATTTTCATTTCACTATAATTTTTATTTATATCGGCTCTAAACTGATTTAATATACTTTTTGAAACATAAAATTTGCAATCATAATCATTCACATCATCAAAAGTTTCAATTCCTACTATTGTAACCTCTCCAGCTGTTTCATTACTCCAAGCATTTATTCCTTGAGATTTTAATATTGAAAATGTTTTATTTAAGACATCATCCATTCTTTCTTCAATATAAAAATGGTCATTTCTAATCTTTAAAATAATCTCATCATCACTTTCTGGCATTCTTCCATAATCAAGTTCTCCCTTAAAGTTTTTTATATCTAACATATTACCATGAAGACTCAAATCGCCTCTTGAAATAGGAATTCCACCATCTATAGTTACATCATCTTCTACTATGTAATCAACATTTGAAAGTTCTTTTATTTTATCAAAATCTTCGCTTGTAAATGAAGTTTTATCTTTCTTATTTACTAGAATTCTATTTTCTGATAAATCTCTAAAACCTACACTATATCCATAATCACTTTGTTCTTTTTCTGACATTTGAAAACTAGAATATTCTGCAAGTATAGCAGCAGCCATAAAGAAGAACACTGCAAATAGCAATAAGAATTTTGATTTTATATTAAATGTATTTCTAATTCCTAATCTGTATTTATTAAATACACTAATATTGTTGTAATCACTTTCAATAGCCTCTGGTTCTTTTGATATTCTTTTAATTTCAGTATTTTGTATTATTCTGCCATCGTGCATTTTTATAATTCTAGTTGCTTGTTCTTCTACTTGTTCTATATTATGTGTTACTATAACAACAAGTTTATTTTTAGCCACTCTTTTTAATATTTCTAAAACTTCTTTTGCAGATTCAGAGTCCAAATTACCAGTTGGCTCATCTGCAACAATAATAGGTGTATCTTTTACCATTGCTCTTGCTATTGCTACTCTTTGTTTTTGCCCCCCAGATAATTTTGATACTTTTGTATTTTTAAATTTAGTAAGTCCAACTTGGTCTATTATATCTAAAATCTTCTTTTTTACTTTTCTTTTTTTATAACCATTTAATAATAAAACCAGTTCTATATTTTGATAAACAGTATAACTATTAACTAAATTAAATGTTTGGAATATATTTGCTACATACTTCCTTCTATAATCTTCAAAATCTTTTTCAGAAAAATGGCTAGTTTCATTGCCATTTGCATACATTTCCCCTTCCTCATAACTATCAAGTCCTGAAATCACATTTAATAGAGTACTCTTTCCACTTCCAGATTCTCCTGTTATTACAACAAACTCACCAATTTTTAATTCCAAATTAACTTTTGTAAATCCTGATGCAATAATACCTTTGTTATAATAAAATTTAGACACATTTTCTAATTTTAACATTAGTATTTCCCCCTTTTATTATTCTATATTTATACTTTATTTATCATTAGTAGCATTACCATTACTACTTACTGGGATTGTTTCTCCTAAATATGTAGGTTCTGGTTTAAATATACATTTTATAAAATCCTTATCTCTTGCCAATATTTCTCTTAATTCTCTATAAGTTGCACCTACATATTTTCTTGGATCTGAACCTACTCCATAGGCTTCTAATCCTAATTGATTTGCGATATATAATGCTCTATATAAATGATATTTTTGAGTAACAATTACTACTTTTTTCGCTTTAAAAATTTCTTTTGCTCGATATATGCTTTCATAAGTAGAGAAACCCGCATGGTCCATAAAGATATTCTCTGATGGAACACCTTTTTCAATAGCATAATTTTTCATAATATTTACTTCATCATACTCTTCTCTGCCATGATCTCCACTCATTATTATTTTATTTGATACATTGTTATTATATAGATTAATACCTTCTAATAGTCTATCTTCAAGCATAGGACTAGGTTTATCTCCCCAAATTCCTGCTCCCAAAACAATTATACAATCTATATTTTCTAATTTTGTATAATCACTATTATTTATTATTTGTTTCTTTGTAGTTTCTTTGACATATAAATTTATTGTCAAAATTATTAATGCTAAAATTACTACTATTATTGCTAATATCATTGTTACTTTTTTCATACATTTTCCTACTTCATTAATATTTTAGTTCATTAAAAAGTCAAATATATTCATTCCCGCTGTTGTTCCTTTTTTGTATAATTCTGTATATCCACATTTAGTACAACTTATTGTAATAAATTTTTTGTTTTGCACATCAAATACCTTTGCAAAATCCCCTCCAGTAGCTTGAAATTGGTCTTTCTCATATTCTCCATTTTTACATTTTGGACATTCCCATTTTTCCATAACTTTCTCGCTCCTTTTAATGATTACTAATTTTAGATATAGTATATCATAT
>JAFTYN010000123.1 GCA_017461465.1 Bacilli bacterium | reverse complement strand
TATTAGTTTCAATGAAAACAAGAGATACTTTCTATGAAAAAGAAATTAATAAAAATATGTACAGCTTAGAAATTATCGATACTACAGAAGTTTGTGCAGAAGCTTTAGAATCATTTTATGAAGATAGTAAATATATTTATTATTTTAGTTGTATGAAAAGTAATAATGTGTATGCTAAAATTAATGGTAAAAAATATTTAGTTAAAGATTTACTTAATAATAATCCAACAAAGTACAATATAACTATTGATATACTTGAAGAATTTGGATTAGAGTTTATTAAAGAAGAAAAATAAGATAGTGTAAACTTATGCACTATCTTTTATTTTTATTATGGACTTTTATTTTTAATTTGATATAATCTATTTGTATGAAAAATAGGTGATTAAATGTATATAGAATTTTTATTAATTGTAGTAGGTTTTTTTCTATTAATTAAAGGTGCAGATTTACTTGTAACTGGAACTAGTAATATAGCAAAAAGATTTAATATTCCAGAAATTATTATAGGGTTAACTATAGTTTCTATAGGAACATCAGTGCCAGAACTATTTGTAAGTTTGAAATCAGCTTTAAATGGTTATAGTGATATGGCGCTTGGAAATGTAATTGGAAGTAATATAACTAATTTACTTTTGATTCTTGGAATGGCAGCTATTATAAAACCAATTGAATTTAACAGACAAGCAAGATTAATTGAACTTCCATTATGCTTAATAATAACAATTATTTTTGCTTTGATGTGTAATATTGGTACAGGCATAAGTAGAATAGATGCTATTGTTTTAGTCTTTATATTATTAGCATATATAGTATATCTTTCGATTATGGCCATTAAAGGAAATGAATTTGATCATGAAGGTGGTCCTTTCAAGTTTAGTTTTCGTAGTATACATAAAAATTTTGATAAAAAAGTATTTAAAGATATATTATTTACAGTAATAGGAATATTAGGACTAAAATTTGGTGGAGATTTTGTTGTAAATAATGCTGTTTCTGTTGCAGAATATTTTAAATTAAGTGAGAAAATAATAAGTATAACTATTTTAGCGGTTGGTACAAGTTTACCAGAACTAGTTACTAGTGTATCAGCGGCTATTAAAGGTAAAAGTGATATTGCAATTGGAAATATTATAGGTTCAAATATATTTAATATATTATTAATAATTGGTATGTCTTCATTAATAAGTCCAATTATATTTAATATAAGTTATAATATTGACTTAATTATTCTTACAATAGCTATGTTATTCTTAGCATTATTCCCATATCTACCACCAAAGAATGAAGTTAGTAGATCAAATGGAATAGCGTATGTAATAATGTATGTTTTATACTTAGTAAGTATATTTATATGGTAAAAGAACTTTATTAAGTTCTTTTTTTATGTTAAAATAATTCATCAAAAGGAGGAATATTATGCTTACTAATGAAGAAGAACAAATAAAGGAAGTTATTATTGCGGCTAGAACTTTAGAAGAATATTTATGGGGAGAATATAATGGCAAATGGAATATTGAAGAGTGGCGTAGAATGTTTAGAAAAAGAATTAAAAAGATAGATGATATCGATGTTAATAATCCTCATGCTATTATTGAAATGCGTAAAAGACTTATGCAAAATGCTGCTTTAAGTGTAGCTTTAATGAAAATTTTAGATGACAAAGGTATTCCAACAGGTGAGTGTGATATTCCTAGTAATTTACCAGAATATAGCGAAAATAAAAAAGACAATTAATATTGTCTTTTTTTTATTTAATTTTCAAATAATTTACAAGCATTAACTGCTGGATGAATATTTTCATTTGATGTTTTTAAAATTTTTCCATTATTCACATCAATTATATGTGTATATGGTTCTACATTTAACCATTTTATTCTTTGAGCATTTATATATTGCTGATTATTACACTCAATTATTGAAATATAAGTATAAATATTTTCATCAAATTTTTCTTTTGTCGAAATTATATAATAATACAACGTTGGTAATTGTATATATCCCATATTTGGACTAAAAATTAATACGTTATCGTTATCTGTAAAGAGTATACTCCCTATAGTGTCATTGTGTCCGTTAGTATTATTTGTGTTTGAATATTCGTCATAATTTAGATTGATTTGAATGGATTCCTTGGTGTTAAGATCATAAATATATGTTTTTTCATCGTATACAATTATTTTGCTTTTCGCTTCATAGTAATTAATTAATTCACAATTATTTGTTTTACATTTATATAAATCTATAATTTTTCTTTGTTCAGCTACATCATAAAGAAAAATTGTTTTATTATCAACAATGACATAAGCATCGCCGTAATTAAAATCTATATTATTTACATGATAACTTACTCTATCATTTAAATGGCATTCTTTGCTAATGCAGGAATAGGTATTAGTATATTTATAGTTGTAATCTTCACCATATCTATCATATGGATCGCATCTATTATTATCACAACGAAAATATAATTTTAAGTCATCACTTTCTGTGTTTTTGTCATCTTCTTTTTCATTACTATCTTCTTTATTTTCAACTTTATTGTTTTCTTTTTCTTCATCTTTTATCTCTGGCTTATTATTATTTTGCTCTTGTTTGTAGATTCTAAAGAAATATAGATATCCAAATATGCTTAATATAGCAAATAGAATGATGATAATTATAATTATTAAAGTTTTTTTACCTTTCTTTTTAGGGGTGTTAGTATTTTTAAAATTTTTTTCTAAATTTTCGTTTTCCATAATTTTCAATCCTCACATTCTATTTATAGTATAACATAGTTACATTGTTGATAAAAATTAAAAGTATTAATAGTTTACTGTTTACGTAAAATAAAAAAGACAATTAGTATTGTCTTTTTTATATCCCTTAGAACACTAAGTATCCGATTGCACATAATATAACTAGTGCAATAATAACTGTCATAGCAACAATAAATATACTTTTAAAATTGCTATTCTTTTTGAAAGTTTCATTAGGTGTAACATTTGGGATAGTTTTTTCCATAATATCACTCCTTAATTTCTATAAATATTATAGCATAATTAATAATATTTGACAAAATTAGAAAATATGCTATAATCATTGAATACAAAAGCGAAGAAAAAGAAGAGTAGAATAAAAGGATTTATAGAGAGTTAATGGTTGGTGTAAATTAACAATAGTTTTATTTGAACGAAGCCTTTGGAGCTTAATAATGTATACAAGTTATTACGTTAATCGCGTTAAGATATAGAGATGTGTTAGTATTTATACTAGCATAATTAAGGTGGTACCACGATAGATTCGTCCTTATTAGGATGAATCTATTTTTTTATATATAGAAAGAGAAAGGATGATATTATGACAAATAAAGAACTTGCAGATTTAATGTATCCACATGTTACAAAAACAATCGAAGATTATGAAAAAATATTTCCTAAAAGAAACCTAAAAGATGGTGCTATGGTTTCTAGATATGCTCCAAGTCCAACTGGATTTGTACATATGGGTAATATGCTTTCATGTTTTATTGAAAATATTGTTCCTAAAAGAACTGGTGGTAAGTTCTATTTAAGAATTGAGGATACTGATCAAAAAAGAGAAGTTGCTGGTGGTATAAATAACATTATAAGTGCTATGAAAACTATTGGCTTATCTTATGATGAAGGAGTAATTTCAGAAGAGGAAGAACTTGGAAGTTATGGACCATATATTCAAAGTAAAAGACGTGATATATATCATGCTTTTGCTAAATATATGATTGAAAATGATTTAGCTTATCCTTGTTTTTGCGAGGCTGAGGAAATCGAAGAAATAAGAAATATTCAAAAAGAAAATAAAGAAAGAATAGGTTATTATGGAGAGTATGCTAAGTGTAGAAATCTAACTAATGATGAACGTGCAGAAAAAATTAAAGCAGGAATGCCATATACTATAAGAATTAAATCTAGGGGTGACTTTAATAAAAGGGTTAAATTCCATGATGAAGTTAAAGGAGATATAGAATTTCCAGAAAATGATCAAGATATGATTCTAATTAAAAGTGATGGTATGCCTTTATATCATTTTGCGCATCTAGTAGATGACCATTTAATGCGTACTACACATGTACTTCGTGGAGAAGACTGGCTTCCATCAGTACCTCTTCATTTAGAATTATTTGATATGTTTGGTTTTGAAAGACCAAAATATGCTCATTTAGGACTTATTATGATAGTAGATTCTAATGGTACTAAAAGAAAAATCAGTAAAAGAAAAGATAAAGATTTTGCTGTAAAACACTATCATGAAATAGGTATGCCTAGCTATGCAATGCAAGAGTATTTAATGACTATTGCAAACTCTAATTTTGAAGCTTGGAGAGAAGAAAATAAAGATAAACCTATTGAAGAATTTCCATTTGATTTTGCTAAAATAGGTAGTAGTCCATTATTTGACTATAGTAAACTTGTAAATATTTCTAAAAACTATATATCTACTTTAAGCGCTAAAGAAGTATATGATAATTTATATACTTGGTGTGATGAGTTTGATAAAGATTTTCTAGAACTAATTACTAAATATAAAGATTATACAATTGATGTACTTAATATAGAAAGAGAACAAGAAAAACCTCGTAAAGATTTTAGTTGCTATTCTGAAATAAAATCTTATATTTGGTATATGTATGATGAATTATTTAGTGACGTTACTTATGAATGGCAAAATATTAATGATATTAAAGAAATAAATACTATATTAAAGACTTATATAGATAAGTATTATGACATAAATGATGATAAAGATACTTGGTTTAGTAAGATTAAACTTCTATGTGATGAACTTGGATATGCTTCAAATATAAAAGATTATAAGAAAAATCCTGATGCATATAAAGGAAGTGTAGTAGATGTATCTATGGTAATAAGAGTTGCTGTGACAACTAAAAAGGCTACTCCAGATTTATATGATATATTAAAATTACTAGGAACTGATAGAATTAAAACAAGAATCGACAAAATAAAATAAATATGTTATAATGAATGTGTAAGTTCTTATGTAACTTACACCGCGCATGACTAGCTCTCTGCTAGTCTTCTTTTTGTATAAAGTAATATTCTTCAAAGACTTACAAAATTTTTGTTTTTGTAAATTTGACATTATATAGTTTTTGTTGTAGAATATTGGCGTCGAAGGGGGATATTAAGATGAAAGATTATACTTTAAATAAGGCAGATAAAAATAAATTTATTTTAAGATATTATAGAGCAGAAGATAGAATAATAGTTGAGTATGCTGATGGTACTACTTGGAAATATGAAGATACTGAAGAAAATGAAGCTACAATTCAAGAAAAAATGAAAGAACAAGTAGCTAAAGATAGTAAAGCTAAAGTTCAATCATGCGTTAAAGGACGTAATCTATCAGTAGCATTAACAGGAGCTACAGTAGTAGGTCTTGGTGTACTTGGATATGTTAATCCAGAAATTCCACTTTATTTAACAGGTGGAATTGCAGGTTTAACTACTGCTATAGGTGCTGTTAAAATAGCTAAAAATCAAACAATTATTAATGATATTTACAAACATAGATTTTTCCATAAAAATGCTGATAAGTTAAACCAAACAGCTATTGCAAATGCTGTACTTTTAACTGGTACTTCTAAAAAAATGCAAAGATTAGTATCACAAACTGAAGAAGGAAAAATGCCATTTGACTATAATACTATTGAAAAATTATCTTTAAAAGATTTAAAAACAATCATGGAAAATCTTGAAAAAGATGAATATTTTGGTTTATCTTATAAAGAAGAAGATAAACAACCAATTAAACAAAATATTAAAAAATAATTCTGACAATTTTATCAAAAGATAAGACTTCCACACAGTCTTATCTTTTTTTAATAATTTTTAATAATTTTTATTAAATTCTTTAATAATTATTAATTATAATGGTAAATAGAGTTTAATAAGGAAAGAGGTATTATATGTTTAAACGTACGCCTAAGGCGCCTTGGAAAAAGTTTTATACAAAAGAAGAAAGGGAAATAGAAGTACCAGATATTTCTATTTATAAATATATTAAAGAAATAGCCCTTAATAATCCACATAGTATTGCTATTGATTATTTTGGAACAAAAATTACATATAAAGATTTTATTAATAAAATAGATAAAGCTGCTAGAGCTTTTAGATGTTATGGTATAAGACCTGGTGATGTAGTTACTATCTGTATGCCTAATATGCCAGAAGGAGTCATTAGTTTTTATGCTTTAAATAAAATTGGTGCAATTGCTAATATGATTCATCCTTTATCAGCAGAAGAAGAAATAAAAAGTTTCTTAAATGAAGCTGATAGTGTAATGCTTGTAGCAGTGGATATTTGTTATGAAAAAATAGAAAGAATTTTAGGAGATACAAAGGTATATAAAGTAGTTATTGTGTCTGCTAATGATTCTATGCCAGCTCCACTTAATATAGGATATCAAGTTACTAAAGGTTACAAGATTAAAAAACCTAGAAGTATGGAAGTTTATATTAATTGGAAAGATTTTATTAAAAAAGCTGATTTATATAATTATGAATATGAAGTTAGAAGTGG
>JAFTYN010000122.1 GCA_017461465.1 Bacilli bacterium | reverse complement strand
TTTAAGCATCAGTCCTACTGAAACGCATGCTGATTATATGACTGCAATTCCTAAATTAAAAACAGTTTATGTTTCTAATAATTGGACAGTTGCTAATGCTACTCAAACACATACAGTGTTTGCTAATACAGTTAATTTAGTTGGTGGAAATGGTACAGTATTTAATTCTGCCAATGTTAAAGTTCCATATGCAGTTGCAGATACTCCATCAACACCAGGTTACTTTACTTTAAAAAGTTCATAATTTATTTATGAACTTTTTTTTGATATAATTATGTAAGATAGGAGATTTAGTATGGTAAAAGTATTATACAATGGTGAATATATTGAACTTGAAGATGAAATAGAAAAAGGTGCGAAAAAACTTGATATGATTACTGAAGAAGATGAATTATCAACATTAGCAAACCAGTATGTATGCTTTATAATAAATAGTGAAATGCTTAGTATAAGTAAATAACTTAGAAATAAAGATAATATTAATTTATTATTTTTATTTTTTTTATATTGTGTTATAATCTAGTTGCGTTGTTTTGAAATGGAGGAAAGTAAAATGAAACATATATTACTTGATACTTTATTTGAATCATTAAATTTGTTACCATTTTTATTAATTACTTTCTTAATTATAGAATTTATTGAGCATAAAGCTAGTAAAAAAAGTATAAAAATGCTTACTAAGACAAAAAAATACGGTCCTATTATTGGTGGTATATTAGGAGCAACTCCTCAGTGTGGGCTTGGAGTTATGGCTACTAATCTATATGCTACTAATATAATTACTATAGGAACATTAATTGCTATTTATTTATCAACCAGTGATGAAATGCTTCCAGTTTTAATAAGTGAAGGAATGCCATTTTCTAAAATTTTAATAATATTATTAATTAAAGTTATTATTGGAATAATATGTGGCTTTATTATAGATTTTATTTTTAGAAAGAAAAATAAACATACAAAGATAGATGTACAAGAATTATGTGAAAATGAACATTGTCATTGTGAAAATAGTATAATTAAGTCTAGTTTAATTCATACATTAAAAACATTTAGTTTTATTTTTCTAGTTTCTTTTGTTCTTCATATATTTATACATGAGATTGGTGAAGATAAGATTTCTAATCTATTATTAAATGGTAATATTTTTACTCCATTTTTATCTAGTATTATAGGTTTAATTCCTAACTGTGCTGGAAGTGTTGTTATAACTGAACTATATGTTAATAATGTAATTAGTTTTGGTTCTATGCTAGCAGGTCTTCTTACTGGTAGTGGAATATCTATTTTAATTTTATTTAAAGTAAATAGTGATTTAAAAGAAAATATGATGATTTTAGGAACCATTTATATTATAGGTGTTATATTTGGTATTTTATTTAATTTAGTAGGCATTACGATATAAAAGACTTTTAAAGTCTTTTTTTGTTTCTTATTAACATATTTGTGTTATAATTTATGTGTAATTATATGGATATGAACATGGAGAGGTGATATTATGTCAAAAATTACAAATGTTATAGGTAGAGAAATACTAGATTCTAGAGGTAATCCTACTGTAGAAGTAGATGTTTATTTAGAAAGTGGCGCTTTTGGTAGAGCTGCTGTTCCATCTGGAGCTTCTACTGGAGAAAGAGAAGCACTTGAACTTCGTGATGGTGGTTCTAGATTTATGGGAAAGGGTGTTTTAGAAGCAGTTAAACACGTAAATACTGAACTTAGAGATTTAGTTATTGGTATGGAAGCTTCAGATCAAAAAGCCCTTGATTATGCAATGATTGAGTTAGATGGAACAGAAACTAAATCAAAATTTGGTGCTAACGCAATATTAGGTATTTCTATGGCTGCTTTAAAAGCTTCAGCTAATGAAAAAAATATGCCTTTGTATAAATATGTAGGTGATGGTAAAACTTTACCAAGACCAATGATGAATATAATTAATGGTGGAGCACATGCTGATAATAAGCTTGATTTTCAAGAATTCATGATTGTTCCTGAAGCTAGAACTATTCATGATAGAGTAAGAATTGGCGCTGAAGTATTCCATAATTTAAAGAAAGTTTTAAATTCAAAGAAACTTGCAACAGGTGTAGGTGATGAAGGTGGTTTTGCGCCAGACTTACAAAGTAATACTGAAGGCTTTGAATTAATTATGGAAGCTATAAATAAAGCAGGATATGAGCCAGGAAAGGACGTATTTATTGCTATTGATGTAGCTGCTTCTGAATTCTATAAAGATGGTAAATATGTACTTGCTGGTGAAAATAGAAGTTTAACTACAGAAGAATTAATTGAATTTTATGAAGAGTTATGCAGTAAATATCCAATCATTTCTATTGAAGATCCGGTTGATGAAAATGACTGGGATGGATTCAAATTAATTACTGAAAGATTAGGAGATAAGATTCAATTAGTTGGTGATGATTTATTTGTAACTAATAAAAAATGCTTACAAATGGGAATTGATAATAAAGCTGGTAATGCTATTTTATTAAAGGTTAACCAAATTGGTACAATAACTGAAACTATTGAAACTATCGAACTTGCTAAAGCTAATGGTTATAATACAGTAATTTCACATCGTAGTGGTGAAACTGAAGATACAACAATTGCAGATTTAGCAGTAGGTTTAGACTTAGGACAAATTAAGACTGGTTCTATGTCTAGAACTGATAGAATTTGTAAATATAATCAATTAATGAGAATTGAAGAAGAACTAGAAAGAGAAGTTTAAAAAACTTCTTTTTTTATTTGAATTATGGTGTTATAATAGCAGTGCAGGTGGAAGATAAGGAGGGATATTATGGTTAATAAAATAAAAGAATTAATTGAAGCAAGAGATTATAAGAACTTAAAATTAGAAATAGCAGAATTAAATGAAGTAGATATAGCAGAAATTATTGAAGATTTGTCTGATGAACAAGAACAAATTAAAATCTTTAGATTACTTCCAAAAGATATTGCGGCTGATGTTTTTGTTGAGTTACCTATTGATTTACAACAAGATTTAATTATGTTACTTTCTAATAAGGAAGCTGGTTTAATAATTGATAATCTAGAAGCAGATGATGCTGTTGATTTAGTTGAAGAAATGCCTGCCAATGTTGTAACTAAAATTTTAGCTAATACTACTGCTGAAACTAGAAAAGATATTAATTATTTACTTAAATATCCAGTTAATTCAGCTGGTTCAATAATGAATAATGATTTTCTTGATTTAAAGGCAAATATAACAATAGAACAAGCAATTAATAAAGTAAGAAAAGAAGGTATGGATAAAGAGACCATTGATGTCTGTTTTATACTTGATAAATCAAGAAAGTTATTAGGCACTATAGAACTTAAAGATTTATTATTTAATAAATCTGATACTATTATTGAAGATATAATGGATGACAAAGTAATTTCATCTTACACATATGAAGACCAAGAAGAAGTTGCAAGCAAATTTACTAAGTATAATTTAACTGTAATGCCAGTTGTTGATAGTGAAAATAGATTAGTTGGTGTTATTACAGTAGATGATGTTGTTGATATTATTAATGAAGAGACAACAGAAGATATTGAAAAGATGGCTGCTATCAGTCCAAGTGATAAGCCATACTTAAGAACTTCAGTTTTAGAAACCTATAAACAAAGAATTTTATGGTTATTATTTTTAATGATATCTGCTACATTCACAGGTAAAATTATCGAAAACTATGAGGCTGCATTAGCTTCATATGTAATATTAACATCATTTATTCCAATGATTATGAATACAGGTGGTAATGCAGGAGGGCAATCTTCTGTTACCGTAATAAGAGGACTTTCATTAAATGAAATTGAATATAAAGACTCATTAAAGGTTTTATTAAAAGAAATATTGGTATCAATTTTAGCAGGTATTACACTAGCCGCAATTAATTTTGTTAAGATGCTAGTTATTGATAAAGTAACTATAACTATAGCTGCGGTTGTTTCTTTAACTTTAGTTATTACTGTAATAATAGCAAAAATGGTTGGCTGTATGCTTCCTATTGCGGCTAAAAGAATTGGCTTTGACCCAGCAGTAATGGCTAGCCCTTTTATTACTACTATAGTAGATGCAATATCTTTAGTGGCATATTTCACTATAGCAACTATTATGTTAGGGTTATAATATGTTTGATAAATTAATTGAAGAAATAAAAAAGTGTAATTATTGTGAAAGGGATTTTGGTTTTACTCCAGCCCCTGTTGTATGGGGAAATAAAAATTCTAAGATAGTTCAAATTAGTCAAGCACCTTCTAGAATAGTGAGTGAAACCTTAAAGCCATTCACAGATCCAAGTGGTAAAACTCTTAAGTATGAATGGTATAAAATTGATGATGAAGTATTTTATAACAAAGATAATTTTTATATCGCTGCTTTAGCGCATTGTTATCCTGGAAAAGATAAAAATGGTGGTGATAAAAACCCGCCAAAATGCTGTTTTGAAAGATGGATAAAAAAGGAACTAGAATTAATTGAAAATGATATTTATATTATTATAGGTGCCAAAGCAGCAAAGGTATTTTTTCCACAGGAAAATTTTGAAGATTTAGTCTTTAAAAATAATTTATATAACAATAAACTTACTATAGTTTTACCTCATCCATCACCACTTAATAAAAAGTGGATAAAAGATCATCCTGATTTTGTTAACATAAGATTAAAAGAAATCAGGACTATAATAGATGAGGTATTAAAATAATTTGACAATTTTTCTAAAAACAATATATAATTAATATGGTAGGTGAAAAATATGGCAAAGAAAAAACAAATTCGAAAAGATTTAAGTGAAGTTATTAAAGAGGAAATGATCAAAACAGATAGTAACTAAACTTATGGATAATAAAGTTTTTTATATCATCCAAACTCATTCAGGGACTATCCCATCTAGAATTATAAGATTAGCAACTAGATATGAATATAGTCATGTAATGATTTCATTGGATGATTCTTTCTCTAAAATGTATAGTTTTGGTCGTAGAACTGTTAATAATCCTCTTAATGGTGGGTTTGTTGTTGAAAACATGAATGGTGAATTTTTTGAAAAATTCGATAAGACAGAATGCCGTATTTATAAATTTAAGATAACTGAAGAAAAATATCAATTACTCGTTGATACTATAGCTGAGTATGAGAAGAATCCAAGGAAATATAATTATGATATGATTGGACTTTTACTAAGATTCTTTAAAATTAAAATTAAGCGTAAAAACCACTATGTTTGTAGTCAGTTTGTAGCTGAAGTTATAGATAAAAGTTCTATCTATAAATTTAATAAACCATTTGAATTTGTAAAACCAAAAGATTTTGATGAGCTTTCAAATAAAGAAATTGCTTATGTTGGAAGGTTAAAAGAATATCACTTGCAGTAGTACATATTAATTTATGTACTTTTTTTATTGACAAAAGCATATATAGTGATATAATGAAATTGTACTAGCACAAATAGTACAATAGGAGGAAATATGATTAGAGTTGAAAACTTATCTAAAAGATATGATAAAGATTATGTTTTAAAAGATTTGAGCTGTAAAATTGAAAGTAATTGTATCTATGGATTAGTAGGAGCTAATGGGGCTGGTAAATCAACTTTATTAAGACTTATTAATGGAGTTTTTAAGCCTGATAGTGGAGAAATATACATAGATGATGAGTTAGTTTATGATAATGAATCTCTAAAACAAAAAATGGTATTTGTGCCAGATGATTTATATTTTTGCCAAGGATATAGTTTACTTGATATGGCTAAATTTTATGAAGCTATGTATAAAGACTTCGACATGCTATATTTATTAGATTTGGCAAAAACCTTAAAACTTGATATTAATAAGAAAATTAGTACTTTTTCAAAGGGAATGAAAAGACAATGTGCTTTAATTTGTGCTTTTGCAACGAAAGCTAAATACATGTTTTTTGATGAAACTTTTGATGGTATTGATCCAGTTGTAAGAAGTCTAATGAAAAAAATTATAGCTAAACATTTAGAAGAATATGATGCTACTATAGTAATGACAAGTCACAATTTAAGAGAGTTAGAAGATATATGTGATAACTTGGGGTTAATTTATGAAGGCGGTATACTTTTTGAAAGTGATATTAATACTTTAAAGACGGATATGATTAAGGTTCAAATATCTTTAAATAAAGATTTTGATATGAATGATTTTAAAGATATAGAAGTATTAAACTTTAAGAAAATAGGTAGCGTTGCTACTATGATTGTTAGGGATAAAGAAAATAAAACAAAAAAACTATTAGAAAAAAAGAAACCAATAATATTAGATTTTATTCCACTAACACTTGAAGAGGTATTTATATATGAAATGGAGGTTTTAGGTTATGAATTTGATGAAATTATTTAA
>JAFTYN010000121.1 GCA_017461465.1 Bacilli bacterium | reverse complement strand
GAAAGTAAGATTTTAAAAGAAGAAGAAAGTATATTTAAAGATTTTGTTAATTATTTAGATAAAAGTAATATTGATATTACTAAATTAAAAATAAATAAAGATGATTTAACAGAATCAGAAATAAAAATATTTAGTAAAGTTTTAGAAGTAGAACAAAATAAGAAAAAAGAAAAAGAGGTGGATAAACAATTATGACATTAGAAGAAATTGATAATGAATTAGAAAACTTAGAAATAAATGATTTGTTTTCAGCAATTAAAGGGAATGTTTTAGGAGGTATGAAAGTAGTACTTGAGGATACTGGAAAAGATAGAGTAAACTTTTATGATGATAGAAGTTTAGATGATATAATTTTAGAAATAGAAGAACAAGTTGATGAATTAATTTGTAATTATGATATATATAAAATGGATTTATTCCAAGATGGAGATATATGTCTATAGAGCTAATCATAGTATTAGCTCTAATGCTTTTATTTATAGTAGGATTTATGTTTATAGAACCTGCTATTGCTAAGCATAAGATAAAAAATAATAATGAATATGGTTCAGCAAGATTTGCTACTTTTAATGAAATTAAGAATAATTTTAAAAAAGAAAAAATAGAGAGTATAAAAGAATCCGGTGTTCCTATTTGGTTTAGTAACGATTATAAGTTTGTTTGGTTTGATAGAGAAACACCACATTATACTTATTTAGGTTCAACTGGTAGTGGTAAATCAGTAACAGCAGTTATTCCTATGTGTTCTTTTATAGCAACAGCAAAGAAGAAAAGAAGTGTGTTTATAACAGATCCAAAAGGTGAGATTTTTAATACTACTTCTTTAATGTTTAAACAAAATGGATATAATGTTATTACTATAGATTTTAGGCATCCTGAAATGTCTAATCATTTTAATATTTTAGAACCTGTAATTAAAGAATATGAAAAGTATATTGAATATGAAAAATTATCTCTTAATTCAAAAAAAGATAAAGTTAAATATAATAATTTAGCTATGACATCTTTAGCAGAAACAAATAGACTTATAACATCATTATCAACAATGATAATGCAAGAAAAAACTCAACAAAAAGATCCGTTTTGGAATAATAGTGCTAGAAATTTATTAGAAGGATTAATTGGTTTCTTTTTAGAAGAATATAAAAAAGGTAATGTTAAAAGACATCAGATAACAATGACCTCTATTCGTAAATTTCAAAATAGTTCTATGTCAGAAAGAAACTTTAATAAATTTAAAAATTATATAGATAAAAAAGAGTATGGTAGTAAGAGTAAAGATTCTTTAACATCAATCTTAAATGCTAGTGAAAATACTTATAAATCAATAACAGCAGTATTTGGAGAAAAACTATCTTTATTTGATGATGTTAATGTTGCTAATGTTACATCTGATTCTGATTTTGATTTTGATATATTAGGTAAAGAGCCAACAGCTCTTTTTATAATTGTTCCAGATGAGGATAAAGTTTATTTTACTTTAGTAACAATTATAGTAGGATTGTTGTATAAGGAACTTGTTAAACTAGCTAACAGTCAAGAAAATAAAAAACTCCCTGTACAAATTGATTGGTTATTAGATGAATTTGCAAACTGTCCTCCACTAGCAGATATTGAAGCTCTTGTTTCTGTAGCAAGAAGCAGAGGAATGAGATTTCATTTTTTCATACAATCATTTTCACAGTTGGATAATGTTTACGGAAAAGAAGTTGCACAAATTATTTTAGATAACTGTGGATTAATATATTTAAAGACTAATACACAAGATACGGCAGAACAAATTTCTAAAAGATTAGGAAAGACTACTATATCTAGTAATTCAATTAGTCAGTCATTAAGTTTAACAGATTATAATGGTAATAAATCTACTTCATTAATGGCTAGAGATTTATTAACTCCTGATGAAGTTAAGCAACTTCATTACAAAACAATTATATTTCCAATCATAGGTTATCCTGTTTTTAGAGATACCGTTATATACAATAAATTCTCCTGTTATAAGAAGGGTGAAGTAACAAGAGAAATTAATTCATTAAAATTACTTGATGATACTTATTTTACTGTAGAACAAATAAAAGTTGCTCCAAGTGGAAGATTTAGAAAAATTGATGACAACTTAAATATGAGTGCCAAAGATTTTTATAAGGAACAAAGAGAAAATGAAGAAAGACAGTTAAAAGAT
>JAFTYN010000120.1 GCA_017461465.1 Bacilli bacterium | reverse complement strand
TTTATAGCAGCTGCATTATCTATAATTGGTTATTCAATCAATGATACAATTGTTACATTTGACCGTATGAGAGAAAATGTAATGAAGAAAAAAGATGGTAGAATTAGAAGTGAAGAAGAACTTAAAGAAGTTGTTAATGAAGGTTTAAATAAAGTTCTAGGAAGAAGTATTGTTACTACTATAACAACATTATGTCCTGTAATTATGTTAATATTCTTTGGTTCTCATGAAATATTTAACTTCAATTTAGCATTATTAATTGGTTTAGTATTTGGTGTTTTATCTTCAATCTTTATAGCATGTCAATTATGGTATGTTTTAGAAAAGAAAAATATTGGAAAACCTGCTAAAAAGAAATGGTATGAAGAAGAGGATGAACCAAAAAAATCTAAAGTAAAAGATACTAAAAAAGTAGTAAAGAAGAAGTAATTATTTACTTCTTTTTTTATTTTTTAAGAGAATAATCTATATTGCTTAAACATCTTAATTGTTATATAATTGTTTTATTGGAAGTTGGGTGATTTTATGCGTAAAGATAAACCGAATATAACTTTTGAAGAATTAAGAGATAAATTATGTACATATATGACTGATGAAAAGGATTTAGATGATGTAAGAAGTGCATATATGTTTGCCTTTGAAAAACATTTTGGAGTTAAAAGATTAACAGGGGAGGATTACATAATTCATCCCCTTAATGTAGCTTATATACTAACTGAAATATATGCAGATGCTCAAACTATTTGTGCAGCTCTCCTTCATGATGTAGTAGAAGATTGTGATGTAACAAAAGAGGAAATAGCCGAAAAATTTGGAGATGAAATAGCACTTTTAGTAGATGGAGTAACTAAAATTAATAGACTTAATTTTAATGGTGACAATGAAGCTATGATTGCAAATCATCGTAAGATTTTAGTTGGACTTTCAGAAGATGTTAGAGTTATTATTATTAAACTTGCGGATAGACTTCATAATATGCGTACATTATGGGTTTTACCAGAAAAGAAACAAAAACTTAAAGCAAAAGAAACTTTAGAAATATTAACTCCTATTGCGCATAGACTAGGTATAGGTGGTATTAAAAGTGAACTTGAAGATTTATCACTTAGATACTATAAACCTAGTGTATATTTCGAAATAGTAGAAAAATTAAATCAATCTAAAGCAGAAAGAGAAGATTTAGTAGCTTCTATGATGAATGCTGTATCAACTAATTTAAATGAACATGGCATTAATCATGAGATTAAAGGAAGAGCTAAAAGTATCTATAGTATTTATAAAAAACTAGATAAGGGTAAGAAATTTAGTGATATTTATGACTTACTTGCTATGCGTGTTTTTGTAAATACAGAAGCAGAATGTTATCAAGCACTTGGTATTATTCACTCTAAATATAGACCTGTTTCAAAAAGATTCAAGGATTATGTAGCAATGCCTAAAACAAATATGTATCAATCACTACATACTACTGTTTTTGGTGAGGGTGGACAGTTATATGAAATTCAAATTCGTACATATGAAATGGATAAAGTAGCCGAACTTGGTATAGCTTCACACTGGTCTTATAAAGAAAAAGGAAGTAATGTTCGTGCAAATATGCAAAATGCAATGGAACAAAAATTACAATTCTTTAGAAATATAATGGATCTAAATAAAGAAGAAGCTAATGATGCAGAATTTGTTCAAGCAGCTAAAGAAGAAGTATTAAAAGAAAATATTTATGTATTTACACCAAAAGGAGATGTAATAGAACTTCCTGATGGTGCTACACCAATTGATTTTGCATATCGTGTTCATAGCGGTGTAGGAGATAAAATGGTAGGAGCTATTGTTAATAACAATATAGTTCCACTTGATTATAAACTTAAAGATAATGATATTATTAAGATTAATACAAATCAAAATAGTGCTGGACCATCTCGTGAATGGATAAATATGGCATTTACTTCGTCAGCAAAAAATAAGATAAAAGGATTCTTTAATAAAATAGATAAAGAAGATTATCTAAAGAAAGGTGAAGAAATTTTAAAAAATGAACTTCGTAAGAAAAAGTTTGTATTTAATGATTTCTTATCACAAGATAATCTAGATAAAATATTAAAAGAGCTTAAATTTTCTGGTATTGAAGAACTTTATATTAATATAGGTAATGGGAAGGTTACTCCTACAATGCTTATAAATATTGTTACTGATGAAAATGTAAGTAAGGCTGATCTAATTCTTAAAAAAGCATCTAATAATAAATTAAGCGAAGA